>JAGWQP010000651.1 GCA_028876805.1 Acidobacteriota bacterium
GATGCACGCCTGAGAAGTCGAATCGCGTAGGGCTCTGCCTTGCTCAAGCACCAAGCGGCAGTCCGCGCTGGGCGCGCCGCACAAGGGCAGGCGGGGAAATCTTTACTGTCTCCCTCCAACCCGGCTCGACGGGGTCCGGCCTGACCGCCGGTCCGTTGCAAGTCGTCTTCCCTTCTCTCTTAGATATTAGGGGTTTGATAGCTTAAATAATATAATTGTTTAATACCTTAGTAGATTGAGGTCTTAATACCAAATAAATTTAAGCCTTTAATACCCTGGATAATCATATAAAGCGAAGAGTGGGGCGATAGCCGTACGGGTACAGCCGTAGTAACCCAACGCCATCCTCTTGTTTCAGATGCTCGGTCCGATGAGCCGGGTGGCGACGCAACTGACCGGGCAGAGTCCTATGCCCCTTACTGCGCTTTGCAGACGAAGTTAGCGGCGTCGTCGGTGCTGCCAGCGCCCTTGTACTGAGCGACTTGTGGGAACGGGCACAAGGGGCGCGTGCGGTCAACCTTGCCGTCTCTCAAGCGAGACGCGGGAATCTGGTCGGGAGCTTGACCCTTCTCTACCCATCCTTGGAGTGCCGCGAGCATATCAAAAGACGAGGTCCCTTCCCCGCCACCGCAGTGCGCCATGCCCGGCACCATGAACAGGCGGTAAAAGCTCTGAACCTGCGCGGAACCACCCATGGTTTCGAGCACGCTCTTGTAATAATTCACGCTGCTGCCAGGAGCGATTTGAGGATCGGCCCAGCCGTGATACTGGATCATTTTCCCACCGTGCGCGGCAAAGGCCTTCAGGTCGGGGTTGAGAGCGTTCATGAGGCCACGGTCGGCTCGTTCCGTACGCGCCACGTCGGTGTCCCAATTAAATGTCTTATAGTCCCAATTCGGGTCCTGGAACACAACGAATTTGAACAGGTCGGTGCCGAGCACGAAGGGATTCTTGCCGCCCATGGTGTTCCATCCGAGTTCGCTGCCGCGCTCGAAGCCAGGGAAGATCTGCTGCTTATTGCTCTGATTCGGATACGCGGCGTAGATGGCTCGGGCGGTTTCGATCTGCGCGTGGGTAAGGCAGAATGGGCCGTCGGTGTCTTTGCATTCGAGCTCTTTGGGGTCGAAGTTGCACCGGGTTGGGTCCTCGAGAACGCCGTCCTTGACGCCGTCCCGCGTGTCGCACGCTTGCAGGACCGCGTTGTGAATCAAGATGAATTTGCCGGGCGGGAGGAAACTGGCTTCGTCTTTGTGCGCGGCCTGCGCGATCCACACGGCCTGCGTGGCGCGACCGGTCCAGTTGAGGCCGGGCGAACCGGCGACAATGCCGTCGTAATCGGCCGGATAACGCTGCGCTTCGATGAGCGCCGAGCGTCCGCCGGCCGAGCAGCCATTCCAGTAAGAGAGCTTGGGAGCGCGCCCGTAGAATTTGGCGGTGATCGCTTTGGCGGCCACGGTCATTTCGTGACTGGCGCGATAGCCGAAGTCGACGAGCTTTTCCGGATGACCGAGAGCGAAGTCGGCGCTGCTGCCCTCATGGCCAAGATCGCTCATGACAGCGGCGTACCCGCGATGCAGGCCGTCGGCCAAAGCCGCCGGGTTGATGGAGCCGGTCCAACCCCCATTTCCGTTGGCTTCGAGGTTGCCGTTCCAGCCCGAGATGGGCAGCCAGATCTCCATTTTGATCTCCGAATCACTGCTTGGCTTCAGAGAGGCGGCGACGCGGCAATAAGCTGGCAGATTCAGCTCGGCTGCCCCGCGATTGCCGCGGCCGGCTTGCTCGAGCGGCCCGGCGGGCACGGATTGAGCTAGCGTGATGCTCGCGTGCGGCAAGGTGAGCGAAGCCAGGCCCTCGCACGAATTGGTCTGAGCAGCAGCGGCATTGATGAGAGCCGCTGCGAACCCCAGGGGGGCGAGCCTCTTGAATCGGATGGTCACGCGGTGTCTCCTTCTCGTTTACTCTACTTCGGACCGAGGACGTCGGCAACCTTGCGGAGCGTGCCGCGTCTGTGACAAAATCCGCTGCATGACTACGCGGATTGTCCTCGGGATGGGAGTTCTGCTGGCATCCCGACTGGGGGCGCAGGAACCCGCGTCCCAGATCTTTCGCCCACCGCCGGTGGTCAAGGGGCCGGCGCCGCACCTTCCAGACGGCACGCCTGATCTGGCGGGAGTGTGGATGGGCGGCGGCAGCAATTCGGGCGACATCACCAAAGCGTTGAAACCGGGAGACAGGGTTGTCATGACGCCGTGGGCGGAAAAGGTCTTCAAGGAGCGCAAGGCGGCGGACGATCCCGAATCGTTGTGTCTGCCCTTTGGCATTCCGCGCAGCGCTCCGTATCCGTGGCGGATCTTGCAGACGCCCACGCACTACTTCATCTTGTTCGAAGGCAACATCCACAGCTACCGACAAATCTTCATGGACGGGCGAAGGCACCCGGCGGATCTGGACGCGACCTGGTATGGGCATTCGATCGGGCACTGGGAAGGCCAGACGCTCGTGGTGGACACGGTCGGCTTCAATGACAAGTTCTGGTTCGACTACCTCGGCCATCCCCATACCGAGCAGCTGCACACCACGGAGCGCTACACACGAACCGATCTAGGGAACATCCAGATCGAAGTCACGATTGAAGACCCGGGGGCATACACCAGGCCGTTCACGACGGTCGGCCGGGCTCGCTTGATGCCCGGCGACGAGCTGATGGAATACATCTGCAACGAGAACGACCAGGACCGCGGGCATTACTCCGGCCCGCCGCACCTGCCGACCGATGGGCTGATTCCGGAGCGGCCGTCGCCGCCGGCGCGGAAGTAAGCGACTAGCCCGTGAGTTGAGGGACCGGGATCGCTTCCGGCTTCAAGCCTTCCACCATGACCAGCCAGGCTCCGCGCGGGAGGTAGGCCTGTAAGGCTATCACTTCGACCACGGGCGGGTTCGGCCAGTGCGGCCAAGTTTGCATGGGGCCGTAGGTGAATCGAGCCTCTTTCAAATCGAACGTGGCCGCGGTGGAATCGCTCTGGATCTGAACGGTTCCTTGGCGGACCGAGCGCAAAGTTCCAAAGGTGCCGAAGCGGCTCAACTGGGAGATGAAACGCAGGCCAATCTCTTTCTGGGCGGTCTTCCAGTCGTCGAACATCCGCCATGCCTGATCGGGCTCGAGCGGAGTGCCCTGAATGTCCGTCCATTCTTGCCAGTCTTGCATAGGGTCACGATACACTTGTTCTCAAGCCATGAATCTCGAACGAATCCAAGAGGAAATCCGCAGCCAGAAGCTGGACGGCTGGCTGTTCTTCGACCACCACCAGCGCGACCCGCTGGCATACCGTGTGCTGGGCCTGCCCACCAACCGCGTGCCGACGCGGCGCTGGTATTACTTCATTCCGGCGCAAGGAGAGCCGGGCGGGCTCGAACATCGCATCGAGCGCGGCATGCTGGCGGCGCTGCCGGGCGAGAAAACACCTTACGCAAGCTGGACCGAACAGATCGCGGGGCTGCGCAACCTGCTGCGAGGGCGCCGCCGCGTCGCGATGCAATACTCGCCACAGTGTGCCATCCCGTACGTTGCGATGGTGGATGCCGGCACGGTGGAGCTGGTGCGCGGTGCAGGCGTGGAGGTGGCGAGCTCGGCCGAGCTGATCCAGGCGTTTGAAGCACGCTGGACTGCGGAAGCGCTGGAAACACACCTGGAGGCGGGGCGGCGAGTGGACCGCGTACGGGCCGCGGCGTTCGATCTCATCCGCGAGCGAACGCGCAACGGAGTGCCGCTCGCCGAACTCGAAGTCAAGCTTTTTGTGCTCGACGGATTTGCCAAGGCGGGGCTAATAACCGACCACGGCCCGATCGTGGGGGTGAACGCGAACGCTTCGAATCCGCACTACGAGCCGGATGAGACGGCCTCGTCCCCGGTGCGGCGCGGAGATTTTGTGCTGCTCGACATGTGGGCCAAACTGAATCAGCCGGGCGCGGTGTACTACGACATCACGTGGACCGGCTTCTGCGGCGATCGGCCGTCCGAAGAAATGCAAAGCGTGTTCTCCGTGGTGACAGGTGCGCGCGATGCGGCCGTCAAGCGCGTCCAGGACGCGGTGGCGGCGGGCAAACCGTTGTGCGGGTATGAAGTGGACGACGTGGCGCGCGGTTTCATCGAGAGCCGCGGATTCGGTGCCTACTTCACCCACCGCACCGGGCACTCGATCGGTCAGGAAGTGCATGGCAACGGGGCGAACATGGACAACCTGGAGACGCACGACGAACGGCGCGTCAGCCCGTGGACGTGCTTTTCGATCGAACCTGGCGTCTATCTTCCAGAGTTCGGCGTCCGGTCCGAGATCAACCTGTTCGTTGGCGACAGCGAAGCGCGGGTGACCGGGGAGATGCAGCGCGAACTGGTGCTGTTGTGAAGCTCTGGCAGATGAGCCTACCGTGCACCCGCGATTTCATCCCGTGACTCCATACGCCGCCGGTTGAGGAGGCCGCCGCGCATCCCCGACGAGGGGCGACAGCGACTAGGCTTCGGGTATCCTAATAACTGTCATCGGGAGTCTCGAAATGGATCGTTCCGGCAGGCTTGGACTGTGGGTGTTGGCGGCGGCTCTGGTCGCCGTCCCAGGATGGACGCAAACGACGGGGTCTTTCACCCCGATTGGGGCACTCGATCTTTCCGGGAACTGGGCGCCGCTGTTTCAGGAAGACCAGCCGGAACGAATTCCCGGACCGGAGCTCGTAAATTACGCGGGGCTACCGATTACTGAAGGCGCGCGCCTGTGGGCCGAGAGTTGGGACGCCTCGCGCCTAACCCTGCCTGAGCACCAGTGCCAGGTGCATGTCGCGCCTTATATCTATCGCGGGCCGCTGAACCTGCGGGTCTGGTCCGAAAAAGACCCCCAGTCGCAGCAGGTGATCGCCATCAAGCAGTACATCAGCACGTATGAGCAAACACGCACCATCTGGATGGATGGAAGGCCGCACCCTTCGCTCAATGCGGCGCACACCTGGATGGGCTTTTCGACCGGAAAGTGGGAGGGCGGCATCCTGACCGTCTACACCACGCACATCAAGCAAGGCTGGATCCGGCGCGACGGACTACCGGAGAGCGACCAGGCCACGCTGATCGAACACTTCATTCGGCATGACAACCATTTGACCCACGTCAGTATCGTGACCGACCCGGTGTATCTGACCGAGCCCCTGATCAAGACCCAGGATTTTCTTCTGAACATGCAAGAGGGGCAAAATTGGCTGTACCCCTGTGAGTATGTCGAGGAAGTGTCGGGTCGGCCGAAGGGCGCGGTACCGAACTACCTGCCCGGGCAGAATCCGTTCCTTCACGAGTACGCGGACCGCTACCACCTGCCGCTGGAAGCGGTGCTGGGTGGCGCGGAGACGATGTACCCGGAATATCAGCTCAAGCTGAAGAAGGAGACGATCGGTGCGGTCAGCAAGTAGCCGAATCGCTCTGTTGATGGCCGGAGCGGCTGCACTGGCGGCGGCTCAATCGGCTCGAGTTCCGCCGCCCGCCCCTACCGGAGACCTCGACGTGCTGCCCGTGCAGGGCAACGTTTACATGATTGCGGGAGCCGGTGGCAACATCACCGTGCAGATCGGCGAGATGGGCGTACTGGTAGTGGACACCGGGCTTGGGTCGATGAGCGGCAAAGTGATCGCCGCCGTGCGGAAGCTTTCCAACAAACCCTTGCAATACATCGTCAATACGCACTTTCACCAGGATCATACCGGTGGGAACGAAGCGATTCGCAAGGCCGGAGTAACCATCACGGGAGCCAACGTGACCGGCAACCTGACGGACGCGCGAGTGGGCGCCCAGATTATCGCGCACGAAAATGTTCTGGACCGAATGAGCGCCCCTACAGGAAAACAGGCGCCGACGCCGGCGGACTCCTGGCCGACCGAGACGTACACTTCCGGACAGAAGGAGGTCTTCTTTAATGACGAGCCGGTCCAGGTGATCTACCAGCCGGCCGCTCATACCGACGGCGACAGCCTAGTGTTCTTCCGGCGCTCCGATGTGATCAGCACAGGCGATATCTTTGTGACCACCAGCTTCCCCTTTCTCGACTTGGAGCACGGCGGAAGCATCCAGGGAGAGATAGATGCGCTGAACCGCATCCTCGATCTGACGATTCCAAAGCACGATGAAGAAGGCGGCACATACGTGATCCCGGGGCATGGGCGGATCTGCGACGAGTTCGACGTGGTCGAGTACCGGGACATGGTAACGATCATTCGCGATCGCGTGCAGGCTGCCATCAAGAAGGGGATGACGCTGGAACAGGTGAAAGAGGCGGGTTACACGAAAGACTACGACGTGAGGTATGACACCAAGACCGGCTTCGGGTCCGCTGCCAGTTTCATCGAGGCGGTGTACAAGAGTCTGAGTAGGAAAAAGTAGCCTGCCCCCTTCGGCGGATGCCCGCGGAACGAATTCAGCTACTGGCGGGAGTTCTGGCTGCGCCCCCCACTGAGAATCCTTAACGGGATCGCGTCAGCGCTAGAACGCCCGGAAGCTGGATACCGGCCAAAAACTCGAGCGATGCGCCACCGCCGGTCGAGACATGGGTGATCTTATCGATGACGCCGGCGACCTTCACAGCCTTTTCAGAATCGCCTCCGCCCACGATCGATGTAGCAGCGGACGCGGCCACCGCCTTCGCCACGGCAACTGTTCCCTTGTCGAACGGCGGCTTTTCGAAGATACCCATCGGGCCGTTCCAGATGATGGTCTTGGCGCCAGAAATCACCCGGGCATAGCACTCGACGGTCTTCGGTCCGATGTCGACGCCGATTTTGCCCGCCGGAATTTTTGTGACGGTTTCGTGCGGTGCACCGGGCTGAATCTCGGAAACCACAATATGGTCGATGGGCAACAAGAGCTTCGCGCCGAGGTGAACGAGGAGTCTCTTGGCGAGTTCAATCTTGTCGCTTTCGACAAGGGAGTTGCCGATCGGCTCGCCCTGAGCTTGCAGAAACGTGTAGGCCATGGCACCGCCGATCAAGAGGTTGTCGACGATTTTGCCCAGGTTTTCGATGACCTGGATTTTGTCGGAGACCTTGGCGCCCCCCAGGATGGCGACGCAGGGACGCGCCGGATTTCTGATCGCCATCCCGAGGTACTTCAGCTCCTGCTCCATGAGCAGCCCGGCGGCGGCTTGCGGCACGAACGGGATCATTCCTTCGGTGGAAGCATGGGCGCGGTGGGCCGAGCCAAAGGCGTCATTGACGTAGATATCGCACAGGCCGGCCAGCTTCTTCGAGAACCCGGGATCGTTTTTTTCTTCCTCCGGGTGAAAGCGTAGATTCTCGAGCAGCAGGATCTCGCCTGGTGAAGGGGTCATCGCCTCCACCTCCGGACCCACGCAATCAGGGGCCATCTTGACGGAATGGCCCAGAAGTTCCTGCAGACGCTTGGCGGCGGGCTTGAGGCTCATCTCCGGATTCGGTTTCCCTTTGGGCCGCCCCAGGTGGGACGCCAGGATGACACCGGCGCCGTGCTCCAGCGCGTAGCGGATGGTGGGCAACGACGCTTTGATGCGTTTGTCGCTGGTGATTTCCAAATGTCCCTGCGTGTTTTTTTCGAGAGGCACATTGAAATCGACGCGAATGAAGACGCGCTTGCCCTTGAGATCGAGATCGCGTACCGACACATAAGACATATCAGGCTCTCAAATGGAGAATTTACCACGCGGAGCGTATAGGCGGCTTGCGGCGTGACCTGGCAAAAGGCGGGTTGGCTATATGTTCGACAGACATCTTTGTGGAGGAGGAGAAGTCAAAAGCCCGAAGCCCGCATATGGGCTATATGACGGGCCGGCAATCGGCGACACAAAACGCCGCCAAGAAGAGAACGTCTGTTCGTGCCGCTCATCGTTCCATAGCCAAGCTAGGTTGCCGACCTCCTGGGCCACTCAGAAATCATTGCAGCGGCACTGCGACGAACAGAGTCTGACCGCCCCTGTTGACCACCAGCAAGGGTGGACGCGCGCCGGAACGCTGAAGCGCGCGGCGCACATCGTCTCCCGACCGCACCGGCTGGCGGTTGACTTGCTGGATAATGTCTCCGCTTTGAAGGCCGGCCTGGGCGGCGGGGCCGGACGGATCGACCGATCCGATCACTACACCTTGAGTCCCGGGTCGGACGCCGAGCTCGCGGGCGAGATCGGGCGTGAGGGGAACGATGCTGATCCCGAGCCGCGATGCATTTCGGGGGCCTTCCCCGCCCTGTTCTTGTGAGGCGCGCACGCTTTCCGGTGTCAGCTCGCCCAGTCGCACTGCGATGTTCTGTTGCTTGCCGTCGCGCAGGACGGTAACGGTTACTTCGGTTCCCGGGGCCATCGCCGCAACCGCATTGCGCATCTCATTGGCATCGTTCATATCTCTGCCGTTTAGCTTGAGGATGACGTCTCCCATCTTCAGGCCGGCGTGGTCGGCCGGACCACCAGGATTGACACCGCCAACCAGGATTCCGCGAACGTCTTTCAGGCCGAGCGACGCGGCGAGGGTGCTGGTCACCGGCTGGATCGTCACGCCTAGCATCCCGCGCTGCACTTTGCCTTTGCCGATGAGCTGGTTCATGACCGTCTGCGCCATGTTGGAAGGAATCGCAAACCCGATGCCGATGTTGCCGCCAGTCGGAGAAAGGATCTGCGAATTAATCCCGATCAACTCTCCGCGGGTGTTGACCAGAGCGCCGCCGGAATTGCCCTGGTTAATGGGCGCGTCGGTCTGCAGAAAGTCCTGAAAGCTGCCATCGCCAGTCCCGGTCGCGCGGCCCTTGGCGCTGATGATGCCGGCGGTGACCGTTTCGCCGATTCCGAGCGGGTTGCCGACCGCGAGACAAACGTCGCCCACCCGCACCTGGTCGGAATTGGCAAGCCGCAGCACCGGCAGGCGATTGGCAGTGATTTTCAAAACCGCGAGATCGCTGGGGGCGTCCGACCCGATCAGCTTAGCTGAATAAGTGGCTCGCGTGCTAAGGTCAACCTTGATCTCTTCGGCTCCATCGACTACGTGGTGATTGGTGAGGATGTGGCCGTCGGCGCGCACGATGACGCCGGAGCCGAGGGCCTGCTGCACTTGCGTGCCACCTTCGCGTGGAATGCCTCCGCCCCCAAAAAAACGTCGGAAGAAAGGATCGTCCAAAAATGGGAATTGCTCGGGCTCGCGAACGCGGCGGGAGGAGCGGATGGTGACCACGGCTGGAGCCACTTGGTCCACCACATCGGCATACGAGAGGATCGGTCCGGATACTTTGACTGATCCTACCGGCATTTGACGGGGAGCGGAGCTGACCCTGGGCGGGGCGGGTGAAGTATGGCAGGCAGCCAGCACCAGGCAGCCGGTAACGAGAACGAACCAAGGTCTCATGACTTATCCATAGCACGTCGGAGTCCAACGTGGAGGCGAAGGCGGCCGCCACACTCTCCGCGCTCGGACCGCGCTACTCGACTGAAGGCGGCGCGTGCTCCCGGGCCTGCGCCATGCTCACTTGGCGGAGCAGCAGAAATTCGGAGACGTTTTCCGAGGTAAGCAGGCCGAGCAGTTTGTCGTTGGTGTCCATGACCAAGGCGCAGGCGCCGGGAGTGGATACCGAAGGCAACACCTCATGCAGAGCTTGGTCCGGAGTGAAGCGCACGAAGTCGCGGTTCATTGCACCGGCGACGTAGCCCTCCGGTCCCTCGGTGAGCATCGCCCGCACCAACGCGGCGCGCGTCAATAGTCCCACCACCGTCTCGCCGTGCATCACCGGAAAATCGTGTTGGGAAGTGGAGAGCAGGAGATTGCCGGCGTCGCGAATGGTGTCTCCGTGGTGCAGGGTACGAAAGTCCGTAATCATGGCCGCGTGGACCGGGAAGCCGGTGGTCAGGATGCGACCGCGGACGGCGGCGCCCTCCTGGGCTGCGCCCAGGTAGACGAACAAAGCCACGAAAACCAGGACGAAGTTACCCCAGAGCAAGCCCGCGAGACCCATCAGGATCGCTAGGGCCTGCCCCGCCCCGGCGGCAATGCGCGTGGCTTCTTCTTCTGGCTTGCGGAGCGCGAGAAACGACCGCAGAATGCGCCCACCGTCCATCGGATACGCCGGCAGCAGGTTGAACAGGCAGAGCAGCAGGTTCCCGAAGGCCACGCGCGTGGCGAGATTGGCATCCGTAGGCACGCCTAATTGCGCCATCGACACCGAACCTGTCTGCGCATACACCCAGGCAAACAGGCCAGCCGCAATCACAAGGTTCACCAGGGGGCCGGCGATCGAAACCCAGAGCTCTTCGTTTGCCTTGGGAGGCCGCTCCGGCCGCGAGACCCCGCCGATCGGAAACATCACGATTTCTAGCGTGCGAATCCCGTAGTGTCGAGCGACGAGTGTGTGCCCTAATTCGTGCAGCAGGACCGAAGCGAACAGGGCTAGGACATAGAGTACCGTCGCGGCACCCGATTGTCGCTGGCCGACACCATAGAACAGCAAAGCCACCAGCAGCAAAATGAAGGTGAAGTGCAGGCGGATCGGTACGCCGAACACCGTGATGGTGGTGACGCTCCCCGGGATCGGTTTTTGACTAGCGTCGCTGGGCACTCACTCTATTGTCCCCGATGGCGGGTGTCCGTCACGGCTGGAGCGTTGAATCGCCGATTTTAGTCCATTGCCGGGCGCGAACCGCGCGACGCGCTTAGCGGCGATCTCGATGGCATTCCCGCTCACCGGACTGCGAACCCGCCGCGCCTTCCGGTGCAGCACGCCAAAGCTGCCGAATCCGGAGATCGTGACGCGATCGCCGCGGGTTAGCCCGGTTTGAATCCCTTCCAGAACCGCATCCAGGGCGCGAGTCGCCTGGGCGCGAGTAAGGCGCGCATCCACTGCAATTTTGCCGATCAGATCTTTTTTGTTCACGAGGCAGCACCCAATGCCCGCGAACATTATCAAGACCGCGTGCCGGTGTCAATACCGTGATTGAGGGGGGATAGCACTTCGTTGAGGGAGCCCTGCCGGTAGCCTTCCAGGTCGAGCGTGACGTACTGGAAGCCGAGCGTCTTGAAGATGGCAGTGAAGCGGCGAGCCATGTCGGCAGTCAAGGCCCTGGACATTTCCTCGGGGGCGATCTCAAGGCGCACAACCGGACCGTGGAAGCGCACGCGAAACTGGCGGAAGCCGAGCGCCTTCATCTGTTCTTCGCCGGCTTCGACGGTCTTCACGTTTTCGATGGTCACCGGTGTTCCATAGGGAATGCGGGAGCTCAAACACGCCGAGGCAGGGCGGTCCCAGGTGGGCAGGCCGGCAAGGCGGGAAAGCTCGCGGATCTCGGATTTGGTCAGGCCGGCATCGACGAGAGGTGCGGCTACTTGGTACTTGTTCGCGGCGTTCTGACCGGGGCGGAAATCGCCGAGGTCATCCACATTCACGCCGTAGAGGATGTGCGGGAACCCGCGCTCGCGGCCGAGCTGATCAAGCCGCGTGAACAGCTCATCCTTGCAGTGAAAACAGCGGTCGGGATTGTTTTGGGTGTAAGCGGGGTTATCGAATTCACGCGTTTGGATGAATTCGTGGGCGATGCCGAAGCGCTCCACGAACCGCGCGGCGTCGCGCTTGTGCGAGGCCGGAAGCGAGGCCGAGTCGGCGGTCACTGCAAGCACGTTGCTCCCGAGAACGTGATGAGCCGCCCAAGCCAAATAGGCGGAGTCGGTTCCGCCAGAAAAGGCCACGATCGCGCGGCCGATCGTCCGCAGCGATTCGAAGAGCTTGTCTTCTTTCTCGCGCAAGCGCTCCTCTTACTGGATCGGCAGCGTCTCCTGGCCGTTGCCGTTGCCGTTTTCGGTCTCCGGAATGACAGAAGCCGCGGCTACTTTGTCGCCCTCTTCGAGCGTCACCAGGCGAACGCCTTGGGTCGATCGGCCAGCTTGACGGATGTCCGACGCCTCGATACGAATGATTTTTCCGTTTTGGCTGACAATGACCAGGTCGGTCTCTTCTTTGACAGAAAGAACCGCCACCACGTTGCCGGTCTTTCCGGTGGTTTTCATGTTGATGACGCCTTTGCCGCCCCGTGCCGTCAGTCGGTATTGCTCGAGCTCCGTGCGTTTCCCGTAACCGTTTTCGGCGATCGAGAGGATCAGGCCTTCCTTCTCGACGACCTCCATTCCCACCAGGTAATCGCCCTTGCCCAAGCTCATGGCCCGGACGCCGCGGGCCTGGCGGCCCATGGGGCGCACGTTATCTTCGGCGAAGCGAATCGCCTGGCCTTCGTGCGAGCCGAGGAAGATGTAGTTTTTGCCGTTGGTGATCTTTGCCCCGATCAGCTCGTCTCCCTCATCGAGTGAGACAGCGATGATGCCTCGCGACATCGGATTGTCAAACTCGGTAAGCTCTGATTTCTTGATCACACCGTGTTTAGTCACCATCACGATGTACTGGTCGGGCACGAAATCCTTCACCGAAAGGAACGCTTTTACCGTCTCATCCGGTTGCAGATTGATGAGGTTCGAGATGTGCTTGCCTTTGCCTGTGGTGCTTGAGTCGGGAATCTCATAGGCTTTCAACCAGTAGACGCGGCCGCGGCTGGTGAAGATCAGCAGATAGCTGTGCGTGGAAGCGACCAGGAGGTGCTCGACCACGTCTTCGGCGCGTGTGCCCATGCCGATCCGGCCCTTGCCGCCACGCGACTGGCGGCGGTAGCTGTCGATCGATGTGCGCTTTAGGTATCCGCCGCGAGTGACTGTGAGCGCGACGTCTTCGACCTGCACCAGGTCTTCCAGCTTGATATCGCCCGGGTCTTCGACGATCTGGGTGCGGCGGTCGTCGCCGTACTCCTTCTGGACTTCTCTGAGTTCGGTGACAATCAACTCTCGCAGGACTCTGTCGGAGCCAAGGATCTCGACGTACTCCGCGATGCGCCGCTGAATCTCGGCCACCTCATCCAGGATCTTCTGCTGCTCCATCCCGGTGAGGCGTTGGAGCTGCAGCTCGATAATGGCCTGGGCTTGCCTTTCGGTGAACTGGAAGCGCGCGATCAACGCATCGCGGGCTTCTTTGGGCGCCTTGGCGGCGCGGATCAGGCGGATGACTTCATCGAGGTTCTGGAGCGCCTTCTGGAAGCCGAGCAAAATGTGCTCGCGCTCGCGCGCCTTGCGCAGCTCAAACTCCGTGCGCCGGCGTACCACATCGACGCGATGCTCGATGAAATACTTGAGCATCTCCACCAGCCCGAGCTCTCGCGGCTGGCCGTTGACGATGGAGAGCATGATGATGCCAAAGCCGATCTGGAGCTGCGTGTGCTTATAGAGGTTGTTCAGGACCACCTCGGACTGCTCGCCGCGCTTGAGCTCGATGACGACGCGCATGCCCTCGCGATCGCTTTCGTCCCGAATCTCGCTGATTCCTTCGACCTTCTTCTCATTGACCAGCGAAGCCATGTGCTCGATAAGTTTGGACTTATTCACCTGGTAGGGGATTTCCGTAACGACAATCTGCTCGCGATCCTTGCCCAGTCGTTCGATGGCAGCCTTGGCGCGCAGCCGGAGCTGCCCGCGCCCCTTGGTGTAGGCGTCGAGGATTCCCTGCCGCCCCAGAATGAAGCCTCCGGTGGGAAAGTCCGGACCGGGCACGAATCCCAGGATCTTGGCAAGCGGCGCATTAGGATGCTGGATCAGGTGAATCGCCGCCTCTACGGTTTCTCTCAGGTTGTGGGGCGGGATATTGGTGGCCATCCCCACGGCGATGCCGGCCGAACCATTGATCAGCAGGTTCGGAACGCGGGTCGGCAGGACTTCCGGCTCACTTTCCGTCTCGTCATAGTTGGGACGGAAGTCAACCGTTTCTTTATCGATGTCCTCCAGTAGCGCGGTGGCGATGCGTGAAAGGCGCGCTTCGGTGTATCGCTCCGCGGCGGGTGGGTCGCCATCAACCGATCCGAAGTTACCCTGGCCATCCACCAGCGGGTAGCGCATGGCGAAGGGCTGAGCCATCCTCACCAGAGCGTCGTAAATGGGCACGTTGCCGTGCGGATGATACTTGCCCATGACATCGCCGGTGATCTTGGCGCATTTCCTAGTGGGGCGGTTCGGTGCGAGGCCAAGCTCGTTCATCCCGTGCAGGATGCGCCGGTGCACCGGCTTCAACCCGTCCCGGATGTCGGGTAGTGCGCGACCCACGATCACGCTCATGGCGTAATCGAGATACGAGCGCCTCATCTCGTCTTCGATGTTGATGGGAACGAGATTTCGGCCCCCGTCACCGCCGCCCATTCCGGGCAGGGAGGCTTGTCCGCCGCCCGGCGGTGCGGGTGGACTCTGCGGTGGTATTTCTTGATCGTCCAAGGTGACTCCTATTGAGGGTTAAGTTCTATTCTAACAAGAATTTACTCGGTTGCCAAAGCTGCTGAGTTTCTCCTTTTGTTCGCTCCTGACCAGCTGGTCCGGGCAAGACGCCCAGGGCGCGGCGGGCCACGGCTTGGATCTACACGGCATGGGGCCGACCCAGGGACTGGCGGACCGCTTGCCCAGCTACCTGGTGCGTCAGGCGTACGACTTAGAGCAGCGAGGCGAAAAGGCATCTGAACGGATCGGATACCGGTGATAGCTCGTTGATCCGGACATGCCATAGGCGCGTACCTCGCTTCGGGCAGGCCCTTTCTAAGCTAAGCCACCGACCCAGGGCGATGCCCCCAGTTATCCAGAGGGCTGAGCTTCCCGCCCGTGGGATCGGCCGCTCGCTCCCGAGGCTCGCGTTGGGGAGGAGGATACTTTGGGTGGCGAGCGCGGCGGTGAAGAGGCAGGCGCCTCGATTGCCTATACTGAACCATATGAAGCTGCATCTGACTTGCTTGTTGCTGGCCGCTGCTTTATCGAGCTGGGCTGCCGAGCTGGCCCCCACGGGAACCTTGCGCGCGAGTTTTCTTGGAAACAATCCGACCCAAGGCCGTGTTGACGCCAAGACCGGCGCCGTTAGCGGCCCCATCGCCGAGATCACACGCGAGCTGGCGCGCCGTCTCGGCGTCCCCTTCCGGATTACGCCCGCGCCCAGTGTGGGCGGCGTCCTCGATGCCGTCAAGGGTCATACCGCGGATATCGGCTTCCTTGCGTTCGACGCCACGCGCGCCTCCGAGGTTGATTTCTCGCAACCCTACGCCCTCGGCTGGAACAGCTACCTCGTTCGCGCGGACTCCCCCATTCGCTCCGCCGCCGATATCGATCGTACGGGCATCCGGGTAGGCGCCGCTAAGGGCGACTCCGGCGAGCTGTACTTGAGCCGGACGCTCCAGCAAGCGGAATTGAAAAGCCGTCCGGGCATGACGGTCGACGACGCGCAGAAGATGCTTGCCGCCTCCGAGATTGACGCGTTCGCCACCAACCGCCAGCGCCTGGTCGAAGCTGCCGCACGGCTCCCCAATGTCCGCGTTCTACCCGACAACTTTTTCGCCGTCGAGCAGTCGATCGTCATCGGCAAGGGCGA
>JAGWQP010000652.1 GCA_028876805.1 Acidobacteriota bacterium
CGACGCCAGCCGCCTCGAAAGGCTTCAGACGGACGGAGTCGATTTTACAAGGAAGGACTCGGCGCGCAAATAGCTCCGCTCAGCAGCTGCCCGCCGCTGGCGACGCATCTCGGCTCAGAACCTTTAATCTCGGGGCATGTGAAGATCTGGGAGGTGGCCGCCGTCTCGTGGATTGCCGGCCATTCCTCATCATGGTTCTCCCGAGCCGTTGGCGGACTGGTAGCTACCGTGGCAAGTTCCACTTCAGAGGCGCGACACGCGCCCGTTCGAATCCAGGATGTCGGGGATGCCTTGTTGGTCCTCGGCCCGGATTCCATAGGTGCGCTCCAGCAAAATCGATGAGCCCCAGATGCCGGTCGCCTCGTGGGTCCCGCAGAAAATCGCTGTGCAAAAGAGTCTGGCACCGTGTCTTCGATGAACTTCCGGATTGTTGCGCAATCCGAATGCTCTGCGCGTGTGAATTTGGAACCCATCTCCCGGTAAGCGGTCGCATTTCTGGGCGGCCACGAATTCGGTGGTGTTACAGGCGCTCTCATGGCTCTTCGAGCAGACGGTCGGGCAGAATTTCGGCAGACAGAAATGCCGCCGAACGCCTTGTGTCATCTCGAGTCCCGTCAACCGCCCGCTTTTGAACTGTCTGCAAATGGCTACTTAACGGGCGGGGATCAAATATCACGTCGTGCGGGCGACAACCGTTCCTCAGCATACTCGGTGCCGCAGCCGAAAAAACTCCTCCCGTTGTGCGTCCGGTACGGTTGCTTGCGAGGAGGGAGAATGGAGTGCTTTTGGTCCAAAAACTCTATTTGCGATTGGCAGGCAGGTGCGCGCCGGACTCGACTCCGCGACGGCCCAGGAAGGGACACCGCGTCGAACCGAATCTGCCATTGCCGCTCGATCGCTCTTTGAGGCGACAGAAATGTATCCGGGAGCAGAGAGGTGGCCTCCAGGATACTCTGGTAGAATGCCGGCCCGTTCTCCACAGACGCCGGCAGCGCAGCGGCTCAACCCGGCTCGCCCCCACCCAGGATCAGGGACACCCATCCTGCCATCAGACTGCCTTTCGAGAGACCGGTCGCATAAGAGAAGCCGGTTGGATCTTTCCTCGGGACGACGCCGACCCAAGGAAGATGGAGGGGGTGCGCCGCGGTTTCTTGGCTCGCGCGATCGGTCATCCGTTCCAAATTGACACCCCTGGTCCAAAATCTTCCGATCAGTTTCCATCGGTGTCGATCCGAGCGTCCCCCCGCATCGATATTACGGCAGCCAACGGCCATGGCAAGTGGCGGTTTACCGGCCGCCGACAATAGGATCGGAATCGACTCGGTCAAACGCCCCCCTGTCGGTGGACAGCGCCGCCGCCGGGATGATTTTGGCATCGGACGTGCTGCGGCAGGGCAGACGACGCGCAACCGAATTGCTCTCCGGAGGAGTTACTTATGATGGCATCCACTTCGACTACGCTCGCAACTCGGACCCCCCTGGAGGATCCGCTCGCCCATCTGCCTTGCTCTAATGTTGTGGAGTACCGAAAAGGGGACCTGATTTACGGCCGGAACCAACCTTCCGCCAGCATATATCTGGTGATCGAGGGCACTGTGAAGGTTTCTCGTCTCACCGACGACGGCCAGGAGGTCGTGGTCGATATCTACCGGGCCGACGAGTTCTTTGGAGAAGCGGCATTCTTGAGGCTCGGGCACACGTCGGAGGAGGCCAGAGCTTTTGAAAAAACCAGACTCATGGCTTGGCTCGCTTCCGATATTGAAAGTCTTGCCACCAGGCAGCCCCGCCTCGCTGTGGCTCTAGTGCAGGTTTTGGTGCAGCGAAACCTTGGCTTGACCCAGCGAATCGTCAGTTTCTCCGTCGATGACATCAGCAAGCGCGTGGCCCGCACGCTGCTTCGGTTGTCGGAGCGATTGGGGTTCCGAGGCAACGACGGGGTCATCCGCATGCCCCCTCTGACCCATGAGCTGCTGTCCCAATATGTCGGCACGTCCCGCGAAGTGGTCACTCTTCACATGAACCGGTTTCGAAAACTGGGCTATCTCCGGTATTCACGCAGGGGCATGGTTGTTCATCGGGATGCCCTCCAGGAGTGGCTTGCGCGCAACTCTTCCCTCTCGAGTGAGAGTTTTGAAGCCGCCGAAGCCGGACGCGAAAATTCGCCCGTGACGCTCGGCAATGGGACCAACCGGCTCCGGGATGGCGGATGACTGTGAAGCCATTCGATCACTTCCGATTTGCCAGTGCGTTCGGCGCCCGAGATGCCAGAGCCACGCGTGCCCTCCGCGCGGCTCACTGGCACCAAGGTCCGATCTCGGATGAAGACGGAATATCAGGTGCCGCCGGCGCGTGAATCGCAGCCTTGACGGGACGCATCTCGCGTCGAGACTCGTTGACACGATGGGACATCGAGCCGAAGCTGCTCGATCGGCCGGGTCGCACGGGAGTCGAACCCGGGGGATTGATTTCGGCATGAATCTTTTTTTGTGACGAAGCTTCCATCATTGGCACGGCCCCTGTCGTTTCGCCTACATATGTTGTAACCTACGCGACGGGAGACCTTGTGTTCGGGCTTCCCGCGAGGAGACAGCATTTGAAAACACTATTCACACTAGGGGCGGCGGTCGCGGCGTGTGGGGCGATGATTGTGGCTCAACAAACGAGAGCCCAGCAGCGCCCCACAGGTCCGTACACCTTCGAGCAAGCCCTGGCGGGACGCGAGGCATACCTAGCTAGCTGTGCCGCGTGTCACGCGACAGATCTCTCCGGACTCGAAGGGCCGCAACTGGCTGGCGGGACCTTCATGAATCAATGGGGCGACAGGACCGCACGAGAGTTGATCGGTTTTATCCGTGCCAGCATGCCTCCCGGTGCCGGCGGGTCACTTCCGGACCAAAGCTATATCAATCTCGCCGCATTCATCCTGGATGCCAACGGCGCACGACCCGGCGATCGAGGGCTCAGCTCGGAATCGGACGTTTTGATCCGCACGGTCGCGTCCGGGCAACCCGCGGTGTACGTGCAGCCGGGCGCGGCGAGGCCTGTTTTAACGGCTCCGGCTGCCGCCTCCCAACCGAGAGGGGGCAACCCGCCCCGACAGGCGCCCCGTGGACTCACGGTGGTTGGCGAAGTCAAGAACTTCGTTTCGGTCACCGACCTCATGCTGCGCAATCCCGATCCCGACGACTGGCTCATGATTCGACACGATTATAGGGCTACTTCTTACAGCCCCCTAAACCAGATCACCGCCCAAAACGTCAGCGATCTGCGTCTGGTGTGGAGTTGGGCGATGCAGGATGGAGCGAGCAACGGGAACCAGCCAGCCCCGGTCGTACACAACGGCGTGCTGTATGTGAACAACGCCGGCCAGGTGCTCGAGGCCCTGAACGCGAGAACCGGCGACTTGATCTGGGAAAATCGCTACGGCTCCAATCGCGGCGCCCCCGCCATGCGTGGGATCGCGATCTATGATGACAAGATTTTCCTAGCCACGAGCGAAGCGCACCTGATGGCCTTCGACGCGCATAACGGCAAGCTGGTCTGGGACACCACCATTGGCGACCGCTCCAAAGGCGAGTACGCCGAGACCAGCGGCCCCATCGCGGTGAACGGGCGGTTGATTCAAGGGCTGGGCCGCGACTCCTGCGCGACCTATCGGGAAGAGAAGTGCTTTATCAGCGCTTACGACGCCAAGACCGGAAACGAAGCCTGGCGGTTTCGAACCGTGGCCTTAGAAGGCGAACCAGGGGGAGACACCTGGGGGACACTCTCAAACACTTTCCGGGCGGGCACCGAGTCGTGGATCACCGGCAGCTACGATCCGGACTTGAACTTGACCTACTGGGGCACGGCGCAGGCCAAACCGTGGATGCGCGTGAGCCGGGGCAGTGGCAACGGCGCGACGCTTTATTCCAACTCCACACTGGCCATCAACGCCGATACAGGCAAGCTGGCCTGGTATCACAGCTACGTGCCAGGCGAGACGCTGGATTTGGACGAAGTTTTCGAACGCGTGCTGGTAGACGATCAGGGCCAGCAGTTCGTGTTCAGCGCGGGTAAGACCGGTATTTTGTGGAAGCTGGACCGCAAGACGGGAAAATACCTCGGCCACAAGGAAATGGTGTTCCAGAATGTGTACGATTCGATCGACCCGCAGACCGGGGAACCGCATTATCGCAACGATATCGTTGAGCAGCGCGTCGGAGAATGGGTCTCGGCGTGCCCGTCGACCGAAGGCGGCAAGAATTGGCCGTCGATGACCTACTACCCGCCGGGAAACCGGCTGATCGTTCCCTTGAGTCAGAGTTGCCTGGATATGAATGGGCAGGCCGTCGAAAAGATAGCGGGTGGCGGTAGCGGCAACGGCGCTCTGCGGCGGTTCTTTGAGATGCCGGGTACTAACGGCAACGTCGGCAAGCTGGCGGCATACGACGTGCGGACCATGCGCGAGATTTGGAAATACGAACAGCGCGCGCCATTCCTGACGGGCGTGGTCTCGACGGCCGGAGGCGTGGCCTTCGCCGGCGACCTGGACCGAATGTTCCGTGCCTTCGATGTCAACACGGGCCGTATCCTCTGGGAGACGCGCCTTCCCGCCGCGGTGCAAGGCTTCCCGCTCACGTTCACCGCCGGTGGCAAGCAGTTTCTAGCCGTTACCACAAGCAATGGCGGCGGCAGCCCTCGCGGCGTGCCGGCCGTGGTTGCAGCGGAATTGAATTACCCAGCGACGGGCAATGGTCTCTATGTGTTCGCGCTGCCCGACCGAAGATAAGGTCGATACCACTCCCTAGAAATCGAAGCGCACATAGAAGGTGATCATCCGGTTTCCGCTGGCCGAACTGATGCGGCCAAACGAGGTTGAATCGATGTTCGTGGTGATGCCGATCGTACCCGAATTCGGACTATAGCCCCATTGCGGTGTGTTCAACAGGTTGATGGCGTCGGCGCGCAACGTGATGCTCTTGGCTTCCGTGATCCGGAAGATCTTACTCGCGGAGGCGTTGAAGCCCATCAGTGAAGGTCCACGCAGCCCCGGCAGATAATACGCGGTATTACCCGTTGTTCCGGGATCGGGGTTGGTTAGCACGGCCTGCCCCGAAGAGTTGACCACCTGCATGTTGGTGAACCTGCCGGCGAGCGTCGGATCCCCGCCGAAATCGGGTAGAGGCGCGGGCTTGACGGTCAGACCGGGGAAGTATTGGACGAAACCGTTCCCCTTTTGTACTTGCGAGAGAGTGGACGGCAGTGGCCCGACTAAATTGGCCGTATTGCTCGCCATATAGCTTAACGTGCTCACCCAGGTGCCAGGGGCGGTGCCACCCGCTGTAAACGAGAGCGGGACGCCGGACTGCCATTGGAATGCGGACGCGATTTGCCACCCACCCACGATCGTATTGACCCAGTGCGGCGCGTTACCGAGCAAGGCCCGCTTGCTGCCGACCGGCAGATCCCACGAGAGATTCCATTGGAATAGCTGCGGGCGATCGATACTCAAGAGGCTTTTGCTCAAACTCAAATCTCTCTGATCGCGGACAAACAGCGGGCTGTCGCCGAGCGTTTTGGAAAAAGTGTAGGCGAACTGGCCGGTCACACCGTGAGTCAGCCGCTTTGTGACATGAGCCTGGAAGGCATTATAAGTGGAATTCCCGTTGTTATCGATCATGAACACGCTACCGAACTGCGGGTTCACCACAATGAAGTTCTGCGGCAGCCCGGCATGCGCGAGAAGCCCGCCATTGACCCCCGTGCCGGTGGCCGTCGTATTAAAGAAGTTGGCCAGAGCGCCTACCGAACCATTGGCGATCATGGTGTTGGTCACCAAGTAATTTCTGAGCGCCTGCGAGCCCGTCAGCGTGGTGCCGTCCACGGGGACGGCATTCCTATACGGAAGCGTGATTCCCATCAGCATCTGGTCAAACAGAGGGGCGTTGCCGCCGGCCCGTGTAATATTGAAGGCATTCAATATGCCGTTTTCGAAGATGTTGGTGTCGTTCAACTGCTGATTCGTATAGAGTTCACTCCCCTTGTTGCCGATGTAATTGAAGTCGACCGTCAACGTCGAAGTCAGCTCCCGCTGGATCGAAAAATTGAAGCTCTGGACATAGGGAGTTCTCAGATTGTCCGCATAGCCATAGATGGTGGACACGCGGTTCGTCAGCGGCACAGGGGTGAACGGTTGCGCACCGCCGGTCGATACCGGCACCACTCCCGCGGAGCCGATGCTGGCCAGATTGAGGAAGCTAGACGCGTTGTATTGTGTATTCAGCGTCTGGCCCGGGAAGTTGCCAATGCCGGTGTTCACCGCGAGAAAGTCCACGTTGCCGATGTAGTTGATCCCGTAGCCGGCACGGATCACCGTGGCCCGCTTGAACCAGGGCAACTGCCAGGCAATTCCCACGGAGGGACCGAGGGCCTTCCAGTAATTGTTGTACACTCCGAGGCCCGAGTTGGGCGAATTTGGGCCGACGAACTGGGCTGTCGTTAGCGCGCCGGCAGTCGCGTTTGGGTTCCACATCGCGCTGAAGTCCTTGCCGGAAATGCCGAATAAGCCCGATTGACCGCCGTTAGGCCGCCCGGCCAGCCCCTGGTCCTGATACGGTGCGCCGAAAAAGTCATACCGCAGACCGAGGTTCAGCGTGAAATCGGAGCTGATCTTCCAGGTATCCTTGACGTAGCCGGACCAGGCATTGGCGTGGTTGGTCCGGTAAAAGAGGAAATCGTTGAGATAGGAGTTCCAACCTGTCGCAGAAGGGCTGTTGACCCAATACTGCTCCTGAACGTTGGCGACCGAGCCCGCAAGGTTGGCTAACAGGTTTTGCGCCGTGACCAGGTTAACCGAACCGATCCCGGCAAAAGTGGCGATTGTGATCGGGGGTGCGACGGCGCCGATGCCGAGGTTGACCGTGGGCCGGGTGGTCTGGGCGCCGCCACTGTTGGCTGATTGCGAACTGGTGCGGTCAATTTCGAAACC
>JAGWQP010000653.1 GCA_028876805.1 Acidobacteriota bacterium
AGGGGGAGTCTTAGTGTCAGAACGCCGTACGTCTAGTGCGGCAAAGGAGTGAAACCGATGGCATGGCTTCGCGATCGTACGTGTTTGCGCGAGCTGGCCCTGATCTGCTCCATCACGATTGCGCCCGGGGAAGCGCTCCTGTACGGACAGTCGCCTCAACCGAGTCAACCGGCAGGGAACCAGCAAGAGCAGTTCATGAAACCGGAGCAGTTGGAAAGCCTGGTAGCCCCCATCGCGCTGTACCCGGATTCCCTGCTAGCCCAGGTCCTGGCGGCTTCGACCTACCCGCTACAGATTGTGACGGCACAGCGATGGGTGCAGCAGAACAGCAATCTAAAAGGAAGGCAGCTGGTGGAAGCCGCCGGTAGGCAGGACTGGGATCCAAGCGTTCAGGCGCTGGTGGTGTTTCCCACGGTGCTGCAGATGATGGATCAGAGTCTAGACTGGACCACGGCGTTAGGCAACGCATTCTTGGCACAGCAGGCCGACGTGATGGCAGCAGTTCAACGTATGCGGATGAAGGCCCAGCAATCTGGCAAGCTTCAATCCAATCCACAACAGCAGGTACAAAGCACCATGGTGGAAGGACAACCGACCATCATGATTCAGCCCACCGACCCGCAGATGATGTACGTGCCCAGCTATCAGCCGGCAGCCGTCTGGGGCGCGGCGCCTGCCTATTACCCATATCCAGCAGTCGGCTATCCGCTGGCCGCCGCCGCGATTTCGTTCGGAGTAGGTGTGGCTGTTGGAGCGATTTTTAATAGTGGTTGGGGTTGGGGCTGGGGCGTCAACTGGGGTCCCCGCCCTGCGCTCTACGTGAACAACAATTTCTTCAGGCACAACGGCAATACTTTTGTGAACCGGGGGAATTGGGGCAACGAATACCGCGGCAATGGCCGAGTAGGATGGAATCACAATCCGCGGTACCGCGGTGCGGTCCCCTACGCCAACCGCAGTGTAGCCAACCGCTATAACGGCGGGCGGGGTGGTATGCGCCCGACGCAACTGCCCGCGAACATGGCGAACATCAGGCCGCCGGGTGGGGCCAACCGGATTCCGGGGAACATTGGTGCAAACCGACCGGCAGGTGGCCGCCCAAGCCAACTGCCTTCGAGCCCAGGCGCCGCCAACAGGCCAGGCGGACGTGCTGGCGCGACCCAACATCCAGCGACCGCAGCCGCCAGCAGGCCAGGTGGAGGACGGGCCACAGCTGCTGCCCGGCCGCCCGCTGCTGCCCGCCCACGCGCAGCGGCGGGATCGGCGAGCCGGGTCGGCCAAGGCGGCCAGTGGGGTGGCTGGAGCGGACCCAAAGCGTCCCCGCCTAACCGGGGAGGCGCATTCGGAGGAGGCAGCGCCGCGCAGGCCCGCGCGTACAGCAACCGCGGGGCCCGCAGTATGGGCGGCGGAGGCGGTGGCCGCAGAGGCGGCGGAGGCGGAGGCGGTGGCCGTAGGGGCGGCGGTGGGCGCAGGCGGTGACTGACTCGAGAGAAGACCGAAAGAAACCAAGGAGCACGATGATGCAACGCAAATCACTCTCCCCGGGATTCACGCTGCTATTGGTGGTAGCGGTACTGGCGCTGTCGGCCTGGGCTTCCGCTCCCGCTACAGGACAACGCACGTTCGCGACACCCCAGCAAGCCGCCCGCGCTTTACTGGCCGCAGCGGAAGCCGATGATCTGCCGGCGCTGGCGCAGATCTTCGGCCCGGAGGCCGACCAGATCCTCAGTTCGGGAGACGCCGTGGCCGACAGGGCCAGCCGGGCGAGGTTCGTCGACAGAGCCAAACAATCGCTGAAGGAGAAAATCGACCCGGCTAACGCGAACCGGGCGACCCTGCTCATTGGCGCCGATGGCTTCCCGTTCCCGATACCCATGTTGAGGACCGCCGGCCGCTGGTATTTCAATACTGGGGAAGGGAAACACGAAATCCTCGCGCGGCGGATCGGATCGAACGAGCTCGATGCGATCGCGGCTTGTAAGGCTTACGTGGACGCGCAATACGATTACGCCACCGAGGATCGGAATAAGAACGGCATCCCTGAGTATGCGCGCAAGCTGATCAGCTCTCCGGGAAAACGGGACGGGCTTTTCTGGCCTGAATCCGATGCTCCGCCCACCCAATTCGCTGCCGGAGTAAAGAAGGCTCAATCCGAAGGCTACCAAAAAGAGGACAACACGCCGACTCCCTATCACGGCTACTACTTCCGGATCCTGACAGCACAGGGGCCGAAGGCGCGCGGTGGCGCCTTGGACTATGTCCAGCACGGCTCGATGATCGGAGGCTTCGGCTTGGTGGCTTGGCCGGCAGAGTACGGCGTATCGGGCATGAAAACTTTCCTCGTCAACCAGGACGACGTAATTTATGAGAAGGACCTAGGCCCTTCCACCGGCGCCGCGGTGAAAGCCATCACGGTTTTTGACCCGGACAGGACCTGGCGGCGCGTACGCTGAGGACCGCTCCACGAGAAAGCCCTAGTCGCAGAAGGGCTGTTGATGTCGAAGATCGGGGATTAGTATTAATGTGCCGATCTCGTATCAAATCGACAGAACAGCGGCTCTGATTCGAACTCGATGTTACGGCCACGTCACGCTCCATGAAGTGCTAGGCCATTTTCGAGACCTTCGTCAGGTGTCTGCTCTACCGAAGCGGCTTGATGTGTTCTTGGATCTGCATGAGGTCACATCGCGCCCGACTGCCGAAGAGATTCGGATTGCGAGCAAAGAGCCGGGTGCGCTCCAGGGTACAGTTACATTCGGATGCTGCGCCATAGTGGTCGATCGCGATGCGTTATTTGGCATGGCGCGCATGTGGGGAATTTTGGCCGAGGGGTCCTTCGTTGCGGTCAATGTATTTCGATCCACAACCGAAGCAGAGACTTGGCTCGCGGCACAGCGATTGAAGGAGTCCGACACCCGCAACGACCATGGTGACTTAGAACCCTGACACTGTCAGGGAGACAGCGTCCTGGCAAGAGTTAACAGGAGCCGATAACGTCGGTACGAGGTCAAGGTATTTTCGGGCTATTCCTTCCACGAAGACACGGTAGGTCCGGCGCGAGCTTTAACCGACCGCCGTGACGCGATGCCACTGCTGCCATTCTCGGCCAAGGGCATCGGCGTCGCGAATCGCTTCTACTACCAACCGCGGCTCAACAGGGAATGGTTCATTGTGTATGGTCTCGCCGTCGGCGGTGCTCCGCGCGGCGATCCGATCGAGCAATTCACCGGTGGCTTCCGCCAACCCGATCGCGGCCAGGGTCGTGGGAAGCTTGACTTTGGTTGCGAAATCCAAGACCGCTTCCAGTACCGACTCGGACTTCCTTTCAAGGACCAACTGAACCAGTACCCCGAAAGCGACCTTTTCACCGTGAAAGTACGAATGGGTTTGCGGAACGGCGGTTAGTCCGTTGTGGACAGCATGCGCCGCCGCCAAACCCGCGGACTCGAAGCCAAGTCCCGACAGTAGCGTGTTCGCCTCCACGAGGCGCTCCAGAGCGGGGGTAGGGGTCCGGTTCTGGAGAGCTGCGAGCGCATCCACGCCATCATGGAGCAAGGTGCGATAACACAACTCCGCCAGTGCTAGCGCGCTCTGCGTGGAGGCGCCGCCGCGCATATTCTTGACATTCCCTTCTATGCAGGTTCTGGCCTCAAACCAGGTGGCAAGCGCATCGCCCATGCCGGCCACGAGCAGGCGGGGCGGACTCTGCGCAATGACCTGGGTATCGACGAGAACCAGGTCCGGATTTTTGCCGTAAATCCGATATTGCAGAAAAGCGCCACCGTCGGTGTAGAGGACCGAAAGAGCGCTGCAAGGAGCGTCACTCGAAGCGACCGTGGGGCAGTTAACCACTGGCAGTTCGAGATCGGCTGCGACGGCCCGTGCCGTGTCCAGCACCTTGCCTCCTCCGGCGCCGATGATCACCTCCGCGCGCTGGTCGCGGGCCTGTCGCTTGACGCGCTCGATCTCGGCTAGGGAACACTCACCACCAAAGGGGTATACCCGATAGGCTAAGCCGAAATCTCCAAGACTTCGACGCCAGATGTCGGAGAGCGCGGCGATCGCGGTTTTCCCGGCCACGATGAGAACTGGACCAGTCAGCCCCAAGACGGCCATTTCGCTCCCTAGGGAAAGCGTTGCGTTGCTGCCCTGGGTGTAGCGGCTCGGTGAACAGAAGACTGTGTGCATAGGAATAATCTACAGCTGTGGCGCTAGGCCGAAGCAGGGCCGGCCCCCAACACAGGCCTCGAATTTGCCCACCACCAGTCTGGGTTCCCGGAGCGGAGCCGCGTAACCACCCTTCACCAAGAAATAGCGAACAACCGGAACCCTATCCCGCTTCTTTGTGTACTTTTCTATCGCAAGGTATTCGGAACCCCATCCGGAATATCGTTGAAGTAAAAGTATCCGATTTTGTTGTTGTCCGAGCTGGCGTACCACATCCGCCCCTCGGAGTCAATGAAGAACTCGCGCATCGAAATTTCAGCGTGAGGGAAGGGATATTCGATAACATCGCCGGTCCTGGGATCTAGGCGGTTCAGTGTGTCCTGCTCGTGAGAGGAGTACCAGACCATCTGATTCCGATCGATGCCAATTGCGTAGGGGCTCGCCGAGGGCCCTGGCAAATCGAACTCCTTGAAAGTCCCGGTCTTGGGATCGAAGTGGCCAATCTTGTTCCCGACTCGCTCGCTGAACCAGATGGTGCCATCGGAATCCACCTGCAGCCGCTGCGGCTTGCCTTTGGTGGGCGGATAGAACTTGGAGAGTGTTCCGTCTTTGGTAACCCTGGCGATCGGGCCGTCATCTCGAAACGAAGTAAACCACTCGTCGCCATTCTGCCCGACCACATTGCCGTAGGTCGCGGGTACGTCAAAATGCGTAAACTCTTTGGTCAACGGATCGAACATCGAGATGGCGGGCCCGCCGCTTGACCACACACGTCCCTTCCCATCCACGCGAACCGTGTGCGTACCGGTGTGCCTCCCGTCGGCCAGAGGAGAATTCTGGTATTCCACGATCTCCCTGGTACCGGGATTCAGGCGGCCGATCCTGCCCAGAGCTGCTTCGGTAAACCACACGCTGCCGTCCGGTGCGGGAACTGCCGAATGAATGCCGGCCGTCTTGGCAAACGGCAAGGGGAACCGCGTGAGTTCCGCTGTTTTAGGATTCAGGCGCACTACTTCGTTGCCGCGCCCATAGTAAGGAATCCAGAACATTCCATCCTTGTCTTCGACGGCGCTCCAAGGCCCCAAACCCTTTGCTGACCCAAAGTCGTATTCGACATAGGCGATGTCCATGGCTCGGGGGCTGAAGGTGCGCGCCAGGGACCTGTATTCCGGCAATTCCTCGGGCGACCGTGGTTTGGGCGAGCTGGGGCCGAACGCGGTCGTGAGGTACGAAACGATATCTTCGACCTTCTCGTCACTCATGGCGCCACCCTCGCCCGCCATAATCACGTCGCGCATATATCGGACCGCGGTGCGCCATCGGTCCTCATTCCACGTTTTGGTGGCCATTTGGCCCTGAAATGAGTGGCAGGAAATCAGGCAGCTCGTAAAGAAGGTGTCTTGGTAGCGTTTTGAGAGGTCGTGGGCTTTGGTCTTGGGCAGGAGCTGCGTTCCTTGAAAAGTCGTCAGGTCGCTCCAGCGCACAACTCCCTTCTGTAATACGAAATCAATCGAAGCCCTTTGATCGGCGCTTAACTGCAAACTCGTGCGCGGATCGCTCGTGTAACCGATGGCCCGGATCCGCACGGAGTAGATCGCCGCCGGCAAGCTGCCGATGTGGTACCGGCCCTGCGCATCTGACAGAACGTTCGTCGTCACCTTGTTCTGGGTGTTCTCGGCGATCACAAAAGCGCCCGTGAAGGGCTTGCCGTCGACTCCTTTTACGCTGCCCGTGATGGTCGCTCCGAATAGGGACGACACGATGAAGACGGCGGACGCAAGAGCAATGAGCACGTGATTCGCTAAACGCATAACTCCTCCTGTCGGGGTAGCCAATTTTACCCACCAGAATTTGCTTCCAAGCTGAAATTGACGCGTAGGGGGCGGCAGCAGCGGTATTCTGCCCTGAGCTTGCAGACTCTTCCAGGTACGGCCTCGCGTCCGTGAGTGTGCCGCCAAACATTCCAGGATCCGGGTTGCTCAAATTATCGTATACCGTCACTTTCGCTGCGAAGACCCGGCTAGGGTCGAGACAGGCGGTGTCTGCCATGAGACCTGAGAATACACCAATACGAATGACCGCGGCAGCCCCAATCGGCTTTCGGCGGCGGGGCCCGGATTCACTTGCGGTCGAAGACGATCAGGGGTACGCGGACAAGTGCATCGGCGGGGCACTTCTGACTGCCGATATCGGCCCTCCGCAGAGCGCCGGATTCTGTCGGTCACGATCCGATCTTCCGGCGATAGCCCTCACCCTCGCACTTCGGACCAATTTGGGAACCGCTGATCGCGCGCCAGTGTGGTGGTCACCGGGTGCAGGGTGGTGATCTTGCGCCCGGAAGCTTTGTCAAGCGGGGGAGATTGGCTTGTCGCTGCGCAGAGCCGTTCCGGCAGGGAAGCAAACACCTGATTTAAGAGCTCCAGCAATTCTGGGTGAGACCGGAACTTGAAGAGGCTCGCACGAAGCCTTGCAGGAAGGATGCTCCACGGCACCCGTCCGTATTCTGAGGAAACCTGGGCCTCCAGATAGCGGATGCTCCAAAGCTGGGCTTCGATCGCCAGGTATGGCTGCGGCGAGCGGCTCATCAGAGATGCCGCAAGCCCCGATATGGCGCGTCCGAGCGGAATTAGTTCAGAGTCTCGAAGCTGTTCGATTGGCTTGCAGCTCCTTTGGAGAATTGAGCGCGTAAGAGCGTTCTCGAGGGCGGACCAGGCCAGATCAACGGATGCCGGCGGCGACCGCCGTTTCGCATCCCCAGCGGGCACGATCTCGCTCGATGGCAAAGCGCAAGAAAACACCAAATCGAGCCAAGTGCGTTCGGTATCCTGCTCCCATCGCGACAGGTACCATTTCCGGCCGAAAATCTCGAAAGTGTCCGGAAAGTGAACGGCTCCAGACCAGTTCAACCGGGTTTCTGGCCACGGCACCCGAAGTCTGAGGTGGTCGGCCGCATAGTCGAGTCGAAGACGCCCCATGGGCCGGTAGACAACGGAATGCGGTTCCCCGTCCTGGTGACTTACCGCCTCCCACCACCGTCCGTCCATTGTCACAATCACGGAACCGATCCGTACCGGATCGTCCTTCCGGATTGCAAGTGCTTCGACCGGCGCGATTGGAACGTGAAGTTCCTCACCCCCCGGTTGCGCTGCGAGGAAGGCGTGGTGAACCGCTTCCCCGTAATTCGCCGGCAACCGTGAGTCCGATGCGACACACAAAAGTGTGGCGGGCATCACAGACTGCGGAGGCGCCCATGTCCGGCCGAGCCGCGAAAGGACCACGTCTTGCAAGATCTCCGCATCTGCGGGGTAAACGTCATGTGGAGAAAAAAGCTCGGGCTGAAGCAGCATCTCCAGAGCCCGTGGCGAAAGATGCTCCCGAACCAGCAGAGCTTCGAGCGCTCTTCCAATCGCCAGAGCTGGAATGCCGCCGTCTTCCGAAAGAGTGGATGCGTCTTCATTGACCAACAGACGGGCCACTTCCAAGGGCAACCATTCGTTCAACAACCGATTGATATAGGGCGCAAGCAGATCGGAATCCAGGGTGGCAAAAATGCGTTCCGATTGTGGAGACTTCGATTGCGGCGGCTGCCGGGTGAGAGAAATGGTCTGCTGGATCCAGGTCTGAATGTCCACGATGGCCTGGCGGGACTGGGCATCCGGGAGCTGTTCACCCAGAACCCCCTTTAATAGCTGGTACAACTTCTTCCAGTGCCGGCGCTCATAGCCCCTCGCATCCACCGTCTTAAGCCAAAAAGAAGCCAACACCGGGATGGTCTCTGGATACCGCCGCAGTCGCATTCGAACGAGCAAGGCTTCGAGATCCTCCTCGACACAGTACTCCTTGGATTGCTTGACGAAAAAACCGGCAATCAGCGGCCCTGCCAGAAGCGATGCAAACGATGCCAGCATATGGATGTACCCCAGTGCCGAATACGAGTTCCGTGATCCCAGGATTACCAGGTACCGTTTTCTAAGTGCGGAGCGCCGGGCGTTTTACCAACGCCCTAGAGTCTTTCGGCCCTTCGCCCTTGAACCGCAATCTCCCGCGGATCCGGTTCGCTTCACACTGCGGGCATTTGATCTGCAGCTGACCATGCGCAACCCCCCGACGTCTTTTCTTCGGTCGTCTCCACCAGGGCGCGAGCCCGCGACTCTGCTACTCGATTCCATTCGTGGCGCGTCGGCCTAATTTTTTTGTCTGCGGGTGGTTACTTCGATAACAATCTGACTGGCTAGTCTGCAACCTGCTGCATGGAGGTGCGTTTTGGCACTCGGGACCCCGGTCATGAATCGGCCCCGCATTGCTTCCCCTGAGGGTTCGGTAGAGCCATCTTTGCCGAAGACTACGCCGCCTCTAGCGATCCTGGATCTTACGGGAGATTGCGGACTCGACGCGAAGCCGGGGCGTCCAGAAATGAAAAGAGTAAGGCGTCGGCTGCGGAGACTTCGAGGATTACTCGCGACTGATGTTTCCGTACGTCTGGTCCGGTCAACCTGGGATTTCGCTCGTGGCATAAAGCGTGACAATCCACCCAAACGAAATCGGGCTCGTCAGCGTCGGGAACGATACAGATCCATGAGAGCACCAGGCGACGGCAACGCTCCGTACCGTCACCCAATGACGCCGGCCGAAGAATCGTCCGACGTCAGGGTGCCAACCATCTTCACCGAAGACCAGAAATTGTATGGCGACTACTCGGAAAGCACAGAGCCGTTGCCGGCGCTGACGCTGTTCGAACACGACAGGCTGTTTGATCCAGACAAACGACTTGCCCATCTCGACGGCACCGAACTCGAGCAAACTCGGCCGCGTCTTGCGTTCCCTTGTGTGTTGCCTGCTAGGCGCACGAGAGCCACCTCCTAAGACGGGTGGTGTCCGTCTTCAACCAAAGAACGATGAACAGGAGTTCAAAATTCTGTTGGAATTCCATAGCGAGTTTACTCACCCAAGCGCGCCCCGACCTGGGAGACGGCTGATAGCGACTTCAGGTGTTCGCTAGCGAATCGTGGTCCCGGTGAGGGTGCCTGATCCGTGAGACTCGCAACAGCGACCTCAAGGACACGTGGGTCGGCGCCACCACGGCTATTTTGCCGAGAAAGGCTCGACACACCATCGATCCTACTCGACAGCGGGTACCTTGCCGGGGGGCGCCGCCGCACTCTTTCCTTCAGGGTTCGCTTACGGCGTCATCGAGGCAATATAAGCCGTGATGGCGATCAGGTCGTCATCGCTCAGCTTGGCGACCACGGGTCGCATCAGGCTGGTCCATTCGCCCTTGCGGAAACCCGCCTGCATGTCGTAAAGCTGCCGCCCGATGTAGCTGGGGGACCGGCCTGCCAGACCCGGTACCGGGCCGAGCCCTTTCAGGTCCTCTCCGTGGCACAGGCCGCAGGCAGTGGTCCGACCTGCCCCTGTCTTCACCAGCGCTTCGCCCTTCTTCAAACTTCCCGGCGGCGCGTAAACGATAAAGCCAGAGTGGTCGTTGCGCAAGATCTCGGTCGCTTCTGCGTCCACCGGCGTCTCGATCAGGCGCTCGCCGATGGGCTCCTTCTCGTTGCCTTCCAGCGTGAGGAACATCCCGTTGTTGGGGCGCGTCTTGGGCACCGTCGCGGATTCCACCACCTTGGTCATCCACGGCGTCCACTTCATGGTGCCAAAGTACTCGGCCGCCGCCTGGATCTCCTCCTCGGTCATGTTCTTGGCGAAGGAAATCATGCGGTTCGTGTTGGCCTTGCGCGGGTCGGCGCTCTTGCGCATGCCGTCCCGGAAATCGTGCATCGTCTGGATGAAGTAAGAATTCGGTAGACCGGCCACCCCGGCATTCTCCGGACGGCCCTTGCCGTTCGGATAGTGACACAGGCTGCATGCCGCAATCATGGACTCCTGACGCCCATGCGCCACGATGTCCGGCATCGGACCATGATCGCCGGGGAACCAATCGGCCGGGCCGTATTGATTGGCGATCTGCTGGCGGACAAATACCTTGTCGCTGCCGGGTACGTGCCTCGGCGTGGGATCGGGGGCTGGGGGCGTTGGCGCCGCCGCTGGCGCCGCCGCCGGAGCGGCTGCTCCCGGAGGCGTGTTAAATCCGTAGGCCCATGCCGGCGGACCCTCGGCCCGGACCGAAATGCTCGCGACGAAAACGCACGCAAGCGCCATGATCAGAAATCCGAACTTGCTCTTCATAATCGATCTCCTTCTGTCGAGCCATCGTTTCGCGACGCTACTAACCATGTCCCGGCCTGGCGCCGCGCCTCTGTGGGTCTCCAAGTTCTTGCCAGTATATACCCAAACCCGCGTTCGATCCCCTCGGGCCCTTGGGCGAGGCTGTGACCAATCACGACGACTTCTGGCAGAGCCGATAGGGCGCCTACGACCCCCGGACGAATAGGAACGGCTATCGATCCTCACCACGGCAGGGCTGGATCGAGTGAATCCGCACCCGAGCGACCTTGACGCTCTCAATTCCCTGGTGTTGGTGAGGGCTTGCCCGTCAAGGGCGTTAGCGATCACTTCCCGCGAGGCACGGTGCGCGCCAGATCCTCTAAACTCATCGATGTTCAGGTCGAACCTCTTCCTGAGCCCGAGAACGCTCCGCTGTTTGATGAAGCGTTTTCCGCCGGTTTATGTTGCTATCTCCGCAGTGACACCTTAGCGCGACTATCACCGTGGTGTCGGGATCGGGGAGATTCGAAGGGAGGCCCAGAGTCCTTCAAAGTAAGGGTCTTAGCCACTTGTCCGAGCATACAGTCTCCTGGGCGCATCGATGGATTTCGGCGTGGGTAACCGACCACTCGTGAAGACCAACCAAGGCATCGCACATCGCTTTCGCCCCGGCGAGCGGCTGCGATGCGTGAAAACGACCGGTTCATATCCGCGGGGCGTCTCCGCAAATTCTTGAAGCGGAGCTGATTGCGGAGATCGACAAAAACCGGTCAGGACTCCTGGCGCGCCTGTGGTCGTGGGGCTAGCTCAACATCATCAAGCTTCACTCCGTCAGAACGCCGCTTTGGTATAGCCTCGGGGCTGCCCGGGAGTGTAGAGCCACGATGTGAATATCAGAACAGGAGACCAGGGTGGACACTAAGGTGGCTCTATGCCATCTGGTCTGCGGCCTGAATGAGGGCGCGGATGTATCCATAGCAAAATGCGAAGGACTGTAGCCCCCGCGGATCGTCCGGCGCCTCCGGAACGTGGTCCGGCATCATCATGTACGAATAGCCCACGTCTTTGTAGACCTGGATCGCTTTGACGAAATCGATGTCCCCCTCATCTGGGTACACCTCCATAAAGTCATCCCGATGCCCGCGGATATTTCGAAAGTGCACGTTGAAGATCTTTTGTCGTGACCCAAAATAACGAATCACATCAAGAATTTCCTCGCCTGGTTTCTGCAGCATTTCCGAAACAGTGCCCTGACAAAAATTCAATCCATGATAAGGGCTTTCCTTGATTGAGATGAACTTTTTCAACCCATCCACGGTTCCCAGAACCCGCACCACGCCCTGGTACCCGTCGGGTGGAACTCCCGGGTCGTGCGGGTGACACGCCATCCGAATCTTGTACTCCTCAGCCACCGGCATCACCCGCTCCAGGAAATACGTGATTCGTTCCCAGGCAGCGTCGGCATCTATCCATCCCGCGCGGGTTAGCGGCGGATTCGGGTTGGCCTCTCGCAAGCGCCACGTGCTGTAGGTGGCGTCGCCGCGGCCTGGACTGCGTCGCGTCCTAAGCACTCCCAATATGCTCATGTTGTATTTGATGCAGGGGATTCCGGCGGTCGCGCAGCTGCGGATTAGCGTCTGCAGCGCTTCAATGTCGCGATCGCGCTCCGGACTCCGGGCCAACATGATCGCCGGGTGGGTCTCTTGGTCGATGTGGCTTGATTCTAGGAACGGTGGCGCAATGCAGTCGATGCTGATTTTGTGCCGGTCGCCCAGATCGCGCAACCGTTTCAGTTCGTCTACCGTTGCGTACAAACGGCCATCCGCAATTTCCGGGTACCCGCAAACGTTGCGCACGCCGTACCGCGCGAAATACTGAAAGTGCTTCTCATTACTTGGTGCGCTCTGGCAGCCCAGTTTCATTAAGGCCCGTCTTGTCGATGTGCCTTCCGCCCCTGCCAGGGAGCCGCCACCTAGGGCCGCCACTGCTGCCGAGGATGCGACAAACTCTCTCCGGTTCATAAGCCCCACCTTTCGGGGTCGCGGGCCTGGACCCTCCACGGCCGTGCCTTACGCCAGGGGGATCTCCTCCTCGCGAATCAGTCACAGTTTACTGAAAATTTCCGGAAGATGCCTTTGCCGAGCCTCGCCGGGATCAGCTTCTGCCTTGACATGGTCTCCGGAGATCATCAAAATCGATGGATTCAATTCATTTTTGCTGCACAGTTTTTATTCACCTCCACGAGCTTCCTGTTTTTCAAGCAACCGGCAAAGGTGGAGATACACGGAGGCGCGAGATGGAACTGCACCTCTCGCAATCCAGCCAGCAGATCAAGCTAAATGGAAGAAATTGGGCGACCCGCTGTTCATGCGCTTGGGAAAATGCGTTCTCCTGAAGGAAGCCGACAGTCTGCTCGGGTACACCGATGGGATCCTTCGTGATCTCAAAGATGCTGAGATGGCAATCCGCGAAATCAACTCTACGTGGCATGATACGGCTAGGGGGGGTGGCCTACCACCCGGCACCTCCCGCGCCCCAACCGAGTCTAACCCCCCGGGCGCGCTGGCGACCCTTTTCGGTTCCTCCTGCGGCACTCCCGTCACCGGCTATATCGGAAGCTCCTCGGACGTCTCCGACGGTGCGCGCGCAGGGCGGGACCCGCGATCGTCGGAGGCATTCTGTTTCTTGGTATCGCGCCCGCAATGTCGTCCGCATGTGCTGCGGGCGTTACCGTTCCGTGACTCGGCTCGTGTATGCTTTAACTATCATCTTTATTACGCGGTTTGTTTACCTAAGCGGGTAAGTACATGCATCCGGCTACCTCCCCCAGCCCTGCATTTGCCTTTCGACTGAACGGTCGGACCATGTCGGTCGAAGGAGTGACCCCACGGCAAAATCTGCTTGATTACATTCGTGGTGTTGGACTGACCGGCGCTAAGGAAGGTTGCGCCGAAGGAGAATGCGGCGCCTGCACAGTCGTGCTCGTGAAACAGAATGGAGAGGGAAGTGAGTACCGGGCGGTTAATAGTTGCCTGATGCTGTTAGCAATGGCGGCGGGACAGGAGATCTACACAGTGGAATCGCTGGCGAACTGCCCTGCGGGAGCCGAGGCCGAATTGCATCCGGTACAGCAAGCGTTGGTCGACCACGGCGGCTCCCAGTGTGGTTACTGTACGCCGGGATTCGTGATGAGTCTGTTCGCAGAGTATTATCGTCCTGGCCGCGAAGGACACTGCCTGATCGAAGCAATGGGCGGTAATCTTTGCCGTTGCACGGGATACCGGCCAATTCGCGACGCTTCGCTTTCGCTGGGCCGTGCGCCGGACGACATCTTCAGGCAGCGCCTTTCGCAGCCCGCCCCGCCGCTGACAGAATGCACTTATGCGGATGACGAAGCGCGCTTCTCTCGGCCGGCAAGCCTTGCGGCGTGTCAGGACGAGATGCGTGCTTACCCCACGGCTCGTTTCATCGCCGGCGGCACCGACCTGGTGGTCGAGGCTAATCTTCGGGGCACGCGGTTACCGCCTCTGATTAGTCTGGAGGCGGTCCCCGAGTTACAAGCGTGGGCTGAAACTGGCGATTTCGTGGATATCGGTGCGGGCTTGACGCTCAACGAAGTTGCGGCACGCTGGGTCGACGCGCCTCTGGCATTCCGGGAGTGGTTGACACTCTTTGCATCTCCTCCGATCCGGAACCGCGCGACGCTCGGCGGGAATCTGGCCACCGCTTCGCCGATCGGCGATGCGGCTCCCCTGCTGCTGGGGTTGGATGCTCAACTGCGGCTGGTGGGACCGGCTGGCCAACGCGTGGTGTCGCTGGCTGGCTTCTTCGCGGGCTACCGCAAGACCATCTTGCAGCCGGGAGAAATCATCGTTTCCATTCGCATTCCCAAACCTTTGCCCGACTTTGTGCGATTTTACAAAGTGGCCAAGCGGAAACTCGACGACATCAGCACCGTCGCCGCCTGCCTGGCCCTGAGTCTGGATAGCGGCGGCCGCGTGACGAAGGCCCGTTTCGCGTACGGCGGCGTGGCCGCGACTCCACTGCGCACGTATGAGGCGGAACAGGCGGTCGAAGGCCGTCGGTGGTCGACAAGCGCAGCCCGCCGCGCTCAGGAGGAAATCTCTCGCGCCTTGCGGCCGATTTCCGATTATCGCGGCTCGGCCGAGTACCGGTTGGCCCTGGCCAGGTCTCTTGTGGAAAAATTTGCTTGGGAAACTTTGGAGCAAGCCGCTTGATCGCTCACGAAAGCGCGCGTGGTCACGTCAGCGGGTTTGCGCTTTACACCGACGACTTGGCGGCCCGCTTCCCTGGAACGCTCCACGCCTGGCCGGTTGTGGCGCCCTCGGCGCACGGTATCGTGCTCTCTCTGGACTTCGACGCCGCCTTGGCAGAACCGGGCGTGTCCACCATCCTCACCGCGGATGATGTTCCGGGAGAAGGCAATTGCGGCGTCAGCCGACGCGATGAGCCGTTGTTTCCGAGCGAGTTTCGATATCATCAACAGCCCCTGGTATGGGTGTTGGGCGAAACTCTGGATGCGGCCCGGCGCGGAGCTGCCAGGGTAGGGGTGGTTTCCGAGTCCCGCCCTGCGGTACTCACCATCGAGCAGGCAATCGCTCGAGAGTCGTTCTTCGGTCCTCCCATTAGCCTGAGGCGTGGAAATGCGGCCTCCGCCCTGGCGTGCAGCCCGCATCGCATCGGTGGCGAGATCGCCATGGGCGGCCAGGAACACTTTTACCTTGAAACGCAGAACGCCCTGGCGTGGATCGATGAGACCGGCGGCATTCGCGCGCATTCTTCCACCCAGCACCCGAGTGAGACACAGGAAATCATCGCGCGGGTGCTTGGTCTGCCGCGGCACATGGTTGGCGTGGAGTGCTTGCGAATGGGCGGCGCCTTCGGTGGCAAGGAATCGCAAGCCAGTCTTTGGGCCGCCGTGGCCGCCCTGGGGGCTTGGAAGACGAAGCGGCCGGTACGCGTCCGGCTGTCCCGCGCTCTTGACATGGCGCTCACGGGCAAACGGCATCCGTTTTTCGCCCGCTTCGAAGCCGGCTTTGATGACGATGGCCACATTCTGGCGCTGAGGGCGGCTCTGTATTCCGATGGCGGCTGGAGCCTGGATCTTTCCGAGCCGGTCATGGGACGCGCCCTGTTCCATCTCGACAACTGCTATTTCCTCCCCGCGCTGGAAGCTACCGGCCTGATCTGCCGCACCAACAAAACCTCGCAGACCGCCTTTCGGGGGTTCGGCGGCCCCCAGGGAATGCTGGTCATCGAAGACATTCTCGATCGCATCGCGCGCAGCTTATCACTTCCCACCGATCAAGTGCGGGAGCGCAACTTCTACACCGAAGGCCAGACCACGCATTATGGCCAAACCGTGAAGGACGCGGGCCGAATCTCCACAATTTGGCGCACCTTGAAAAGCTGCAGTCGCTTCGTGGAGCGCCGTGCGGCCATCGACCAGTACAACGCCAACAGCGCGCACACCAAGCGCGGCCTGGCGATTACACCGGTTAAATTCGGCATCTCCTTCACCGCAACCTGGTACAACCAGGGCGGCGCCTTCGTGCTTGTGTATCGCGATGGCAGCGTGCAGGTGAATCATGGCGGCACCGAAATGGGCCAGGGCCTTTACACCAAAATCAGGCAGATCGCCGCAGTCCACCTCGGAGTCACCGCTAATAAGATTCGGGTCATGCCGGCGCGCACCGATAAGGTACCGAACACCTCCGCTTCGGCGGCATCCGCCAGCACAGACCTCAACGGGGCCGCTGTCGCCGATGCCTGCAGCCAGATTCTCGAGCGTCTCCGGCCCGTGGCCGCGAAGCTGCTAGGATGTTCGCCGGAGGACGTGCGGTTCGCGGATAGCACGGTTTTCTCGGGCGCCGCTGGTAACCCGGTGATTCCGTTTTCCCAATTGACCGAGGTAGCGTATCGCGCGCGCGTGCCCCTCTTCGCCCAGGGGTACTATTGCACACCCGAGATTCACTACGATCCTCAAACCGGCCAGGGCAAACCTTTTCACTACTTCGCCTACGGCGCTGCGGTGGCCGAGATGGAAGTGGACGGTTTCACCGGCCAGTATTCGTACCGGCGTATCGACATCCTGCAGGACGTTGGCGATTCCATAGCGCCGCTCATCGATCGCGGTCAGATCGAGGGCGGTATCCTGCAAGGCGCGGGCTGGTTGACGCTGGAGGAGTTGTTGTGGGACGAGAACGGGCGCTTGGTCACGGGCGGTGCTTCCACCTATAAGGTGCCTTCCTGGTCGGAAATCCCTGAAGTATTTGAAGTCAACTTTCTCGAGCGCGCCACCGAACCATCTGTGATTCTGGGGAGCAAAGCCGTGGGCGAGCCGCCATTGATGCTCGGCATCTCGGTGCGGGAAGCATTGCGGGATGCGATCGCTGCGTTCGGCGGCGGGGGTGTCGTGGCTGTGGATAGCCCGCTGACTCCCGAAAGGGTCTTCTGGGCGGTCGAGCGAGCGCGGGCAGGTCCGGTATCTCCAGTTGAACAACCTCTGGGGGCCGCACGCGCATGACAGAACACAGCTCCCCCAAACTGCTGCGTGCGACGATCTTCCATACTCCGCGAAATCCGTTCCGGCACCATAACGCGCTCGAATCGTTCTCCGATGGTGGTCTGCTGATCGAAAATGGGCGCATCGCAGCCTGTGGAGATTATGTGGCTCTGGCCGCTGCCCACCCCCGGGTACGGACGCGCGATCTTCGCGGCGGCTTCCTGTTGCCGGGTTTCGTGGATACACACGTCCATTACCCGCAGCTCCGAATTCTCGGCGGCCTGGGGTACTCGCTGCTCGATTGGCTCGAACACCACACACTCCCCGAGGAGGTGAAATTCGCGGCGCCGGAATACGCGCAAGCGGTGGCGGCCGAATTTGTGCATGCTCTTGTCTCACACGGCACCACTTCGGCGCTGGTCTTCGGCTCTCATTTTGCGCCCGCAGTCACTATCCTGTTTGAAACAGCCGCCAAAGCGGGACTGCGGATTGTCAGCGGCCTGGTCATTTCCGACCGCCTGCTACGTCCTGAATTGCACGTGGATGCCGAAACCGCCTACCAGGCCAACCGGCAACTGATTCGTTGCTTCCACGGCAGGGGACGCGCGCTCTATGCCGTCACGCCGCGGTTTGCGCTATCGGCTTCCGAGGTGCTCCTCGAAGTTTGCCAGACGCTTCTCACGGAATATCCCGGCCTGCGTTTTCAAACGCACTTGAACGAAAATGCCCGGGAAATCGAGGAAATCGGACGCCTGTTTCCGTGGGCGAGCGATTACCTCGGTGTCTATGAGCATTTTCACTTGATTTCGTCGCGCTCGGTATTCGCGCATAGTGTCCACTCCTCCAGACCTGAATTGGAGCGGATGGCGGCGGCAGGCAGTTACGTGGCTCACTGCCCTTCGAGCAATGCTGCCCTGGGCAGCGGTATCTTTCCCATGCGACGTCATATAGAGGCGGGAGTGGGATGCGCCCTCGGAACCGATGTCGGCGGCGGCACCGGCTTCGGTATGCTGAAGGAAGGATTGCAAGCCTACCTGATGCAACGCGTCGCAAACGGTTCCGGCGCCGCGCTCTCGCCGGCGCACCTTCTTTATCTGGTTACCCGCGCGGGAGCTGAGGCTATCGGTCTTGAGACCGAGGTTGGCGATTTTCAGCCGGGCAAATCGGCCGATTTTGTCTACCTCAAAGCACCCGCCGGGAGCCCCCTCCATGCCGTAGCCGCGCACGCCGGCAGCGCCGAGCGTCTACTGGCCTCGATTTTCACCTTGGCTGGCGCGGAAACTGTCTCGGAGACCTGGGTTGCAGGCATGCCCGCGTTCCGTCATGCTGACCATCGACGAGATTAACCGCATGAGCGCGGAACAGTTCACGGCCGCCATGGGATGGATCTTTGAAGATTCGCCGTGGGTGGCCGAGCGTGCCGCC
>JAGWQP010000654.1 GCA_028876805.1 Acidobacteriota bacterium
CGCAGCACGCACTTTGCTCTGAATACCGCTTTCTTCGGCATCAGTTTCAACCTGGGGAAGGCGATTCGTTCACTGGGTATTTGAGGTTACGATCGGCACCAAATAAGGCAAATGAGGAGGAAACAGACAATGCAACGTTGTACGATTTGGACCGTGTCTCTGGCGGCCGCGCTGAGCTTGACCGGCGCGGCCTGGGCAGAGCATGAAGGTGGAGGCGGCCACGGACCCGCAGCGAGTCACGGCACAACGCCCACGTTTGCGAAGCACCGTGGATCGGACGAAGCGCGCGAATCGCACTCGGGAGCGCAGAATTCCGAGGGGCATTCGGCGGCTAATTTCGCGGCCCGCCTGGCCAATAATCCGGCTCTCTCTGGCCGCCTGCAAGACCTGCTGACGGCGCTGATCTCCAACAAGTTAGCATCGTCGACCATGGACCCGACCCTGCAGGCTGCCGCGAAGGGTTTCAGGAACCTAGGCCAGTTCATCGCCGCGCTGCACGCTGCGACGGATCAGAAAATTTCGTTTGACCAGCTGAAAGCCGACATGACCGGGCCGGGTCACGATTCGCTTGGCCAGGCCATTCAAGACCTGAAGCCCACCGACGCGACAACCCTCAAGAGCGAGGTGACACAAGCCCGACAGGAAGCCAAGGCTGACGTGCAGGCGGCTAGAGCAGCCCAAGATAAGGCTGAAGACGCCAAAGAGGCAGCCAAAGATAAGGCTGAAGACGCCAAAGAGGCAGCCAAAGAGAAGGCTGAAGACGCCAACGAGGGGCATTCGGCGGCTAATTTCGCGGCCCGCCTGGCGACCCGCATGGCCAACGATCCGACTCTCGCTGCCGAAGTGAATAGCTTGGTGATGTCTACGGGCATGAGCGTGCAGGCCGCCGCGATGGGTTTCCGGAACCTAAACCAGTTCCTCACCGCGTTGCACGCCGCTAAAGACCTGGGCCTTGATTTTGGACAGCTACAAAAAGACATGACCGGGCCGGGTCACGATTCGCTTGCCCAAGCCATTCTCGACCAGCAGAAAACATCCACCCTCGACGCGACAACCCTCAAGGCCGACGTAACCAAGGCCCGGCAGGAGGCCAAAGCTGACCTGCAAGCGGTGAGAGCCGCCGAAGACAAGGCTGAAGACGCCAAAGAGGCAGCCCAAGAGGCGGCCGAGGATGCCAAAGAGGCAGCCAAAGAGGCGGCCGAGGAGGCTAATGAAGCGGCCAAGGCCCCGGCCGGCACCACCACGAACGGTAGTTCCGCAATCGGCACGAGCACGACTAAACCGTAGCGCGCCGCGAGACTCCTGGAACTAGGTAAGTTGCCGCTTCCGACGAACCCCCTGGCGTCCGGCGAGGACCCCTTTCCGGACGCCAAACCTGCCTGGGGCTTCTCCTCTCTGACTGTTACACTGGTTAGCGTTGGAATCTCTCTATAGCCGCGCCGAACTCCTCGAACAAAGAGAACGATGGCGGCGGGCGGGGCGGACGCTGGTCTTCACCAACGGCTGCTACGACCTGCTGCATCCCGGTCACGTCCGGCTGCTTGAACGAGCCCGCTCGCTCGGTGGCGTGCTAGTCGTGGGTTTGAACACCGATTCGAGCGTGAGGCTCTCGAAGGGCCCGGGAAGGCCCTTGACCCCAGAGCGCGAGCGCGCCGAGCTCCTGCTGGCACTCGAGGCGGTCGATGGCGTGGTTTTGTTCGATGAGGAAACGCCGCGCGCGTTGATCGCTCGCCTGCTACCGGACATTCTGGTGAAGGGCGCCGACTGGTCGCATTTCATCGCCGGCCGTGAGGAGGTGGAGGCTGCTGGCGGCCGGGTCGTTACGGTGCCGTTGGAACCGGGTTACTCCACCACCTGGACCCTGGAAAAGATTCTCAGCCAGCAACCTTGATTCATCCAACCGTTCGAGACCTGTTTGTGGATCTGGGGAGGCATGCCGGCTTCCAGGAGGTGGTACGCCGCATCAACCGGGGCGGGAGCGTGTCGCTCTCCGGGCTGACCACCACTGCCAAAGCGCTCTATGCGGTGCTGCTATGGCAGGCCTCGGGCCGGCCGCTGCTGATTGTGGTGGACGGCAACAAGCAGGCTGAGGCCCTGTCCGAGGCGGTCCAGGCCTTCTTTTCTTTGGTGGCGTCCGAAGAGCGGAACGAACCGCTCTTGCTCCCCGCGCTTGACGTGCTGCCTTTGCAAAACCTTTCGCCGCACGCCGAAATCTTGGAGCAGCGCGCGATCGGGTTGTGGCGACTGGCCAGCCAGCGTGTCCCCATCACCGTCGTGCCGGTCGCCGCCGCGCTATTGCGCATCGCTCCGGCCGAGCACTACCGTCAGCTCGCCCTCAAGCTCCGCGTGGGCGACGATCTGCCACTCGACGAAGTGGTGGAGCACCTGGAAAGCATTGGCTACGAACGGCGCGAGCCGGTTGAAATGGTGGGCGAGTTTTCGGTGCGGGGCGGCATCCTGGACGTGTTCTCCCCGGAAGCTTCCAAACCCGTGCGCATCGACCTGTTCGGCGACCAGGTGGAATCGATCCGCCGTTTTGACGTGGAGTCGCAGCGCTCGGTCCTCAAGATTGAAGACTGCGCGCTGTTGCCCTTGACCGAGTACCAGCGCTCGCGTGCGCTTCTGACCCAACTAAACGAACGGATCGAAGAGGCCGGCATTCCGGGACGGGATCTCGCTCCGGCCGGCATGCCGTTTCCCGGATGGGAACTGCTGTCGGCGATGGTCCGGCCCCGCAATTGTTCGGTCTTTTCCTTGCTCGAATCGCCGGTCATCGTCTGGGACGAGCCCGACGAGGTCCACAGCGCGGCCGAGCGCTTCTGGAAGAGACTGGAGCAGATCGAGCGATCCCCGGTGTATGATCCGGACAAAATCTACTTCCGCTGGGACGAGCTGAAACGCCAGGCGTCGCCGGCGGCCGAAGCCGAGTTCAAGGAACTGGATTTCGGAGTCCCGGACGATGCCGCCATTCACATCGCCACCCGCCCGTGTTTGTCCTTCCATGGCAATATGCAGGTGGCGATCGCGGAGGCCCGTAACCTGGTGGAAGCGAGCACTCGCGTCGCGTTCTTCGCTTCCTCGACCGGCGAGGTCGAGCGCGTTGCCGACATCCTGACCGAGTACGGGATTGCCTACCAACTCGGCCTCGATCAGAATGACGCGACTCCCGCCTACTTAGCGGAGCGCGCCTACCTGGCCGGAGAAGTCGCGAGCATCTACGTCATCAAAGGTCTGATTCGGCATGGCACGGCCTTCCAGGAGTCAAAGCTCGTGGTCTTCGGTTCCGAGGACCTGTTCGACACCTCCGAGCTGGTGGCGCGCGCCCCGGCTGGGAAGGCCGCGTTGGCCGCTTTTTCCGCCGATCTGATCGACCTCAAAACGGGAGATTACGTGGTGCATGCCGAGCACGGCGTGGCACAATACCGGGGGCTGCGCGAGATTTCGCAAGGCGAGGCCAAGGGCGACTACATGCTGCTCGAATACGCTGCCGAGGCCAAACTCTATGTGCCGCTCGCGCGCATGGATCTGGTCCAGCGGTACCGCGGCGCCGGCGAAGCCCGGCCTGCCCTCGACCGCATGGGCGGCGCCACATGGACGCGCACCAAGACCAAAATTAAAGCCAAGATGCGCGACATGGCCGATGAGCTGTTGAAGTTGTATGCTTCGCGCCAGGTAGCCGAGGGGTTCTCGTTTTCCACCGACAGCAACTGGCAACGCGAGTTTGAGGATGCCTTCGAGTTCTCCGAAACCCGTGACCAGATCACCGCCATCAAGGAGATCAAGCGCGATATGGAAAACCCGCAGCCAATGGACCGGCTGTTGTGCGGCGATGTCGGCTTCGGCAAAACCGAGGTGGTCATGCGGGCGGGCTTCAAAGCACTGGGCGACGGCAAACAGGTGGCGGTACTGGCCCCCACCACCGTGCTCGCGTTCCAGCACTTTGAAACCTTCAAACGGCGTTTCCAGCCGTTTCCCGTGCGGGTCGAAATGTTCAGCCGGTTCCGCTCGCCTAAAGAATTGAAGGCCGCTTTGGCCGATCTGGGCGAGGGGAAAGTGGACATCGCCATCGGCACCCATCGCCTGCTTTCGCGCGACGTCGCCTTTCGCGACCTCGGCCTGGTGATCGTCGACGAAGAGCAGCGCTTCGGCGTCAAGCACAAAGAGCGGCTCAAACAACTAAAGCGAGTGGTGGACGTGATCAGCATGAGCGCCACCCCCATTCCCCGCACGCTCCACATGTCATTGCTCGGTTTGCGGGACATGTCGGTCATCGGGACGCCGCCCAAGGACCGCCTCGCCATCCACACGGTCGTAGCACCATCTCAGCCGGCGCTCATTCATTCCGCCCTCGAACTCGAGTTGGGCCGCGGCGGACAGGTCTATTTTCTGCACAACCGCGTCGACACGATCTGGCAGCGCGCGGCCATGATCCAGGAACTGACTCCGCAGGCTCGGATCGGCGTGGGTCACGGTCAAATGGGGGAGGCCGAACTCGAGAAGACCATGCTCCAGTTCATGCGCCACGAGTTCGATATCCTGGTTTCCACGACAATTATAGAAAACGGCCTGGATATTCCCCTGGCAAATACTATAATTATCGAAAATGCCGAACGCTACGGGCTTTCCGAGCTCTATCAGTTGCGCGGCCGGGTGGGGAGGTCCAACCGGCGAGCCTATGCCTATCTGCTGGTTCCACCGGACACGGAACTGACCGAGGTGGCGCGGAAACGGCTGGCGGCATTAAAGGAGTTCAGCGATTTGGGCGCGGGCTTCAAGATCGCGGCGCTCGATCTCGAGTTGCGCGGCGCCGGAAACCTGCTGGGCGGAGAGCAGCACGGCCACATCAACACGGTGGGCTTCGACACGTATGTGCGCCTGCTCGATGAGACGGTCCGGGAACTGAAGGGCGAACCGGTCGCGCCGGAGATCCATTCCGCGCTCAACCTGGGCCTGGATATTCGGATCCCGTCCGACTATATCTCCGACGAAAATCAGCGGTTACGCGCCTATCGTCAAATTGCCAGCGCCACCACTGCCAGCGAGCGCGACCGAATCGCGAAGGAACTGGAAGACCGCTACGGACCTGTGCCCGAGGCGGTCAGAAACTTGATCGACTATTCCGCCCTGAAGACGGCGGCCGAGCAGGCTGGAATCGAGGCCATCGACCGCCGTCCGAACCTGCTCAACATCAAGTTCCACAAGGAAACCCGGGTCGATCCGGCCCGTCTGATGAACATCGTCAGCCAGACCCGGGGCGCGCAATTCTCGCCGGCCGGCGTGCTGATTCTGCCCTTGGACCACCGCACCGGCGCGGCCGAAATCCTCCGGTTCTTGCGGGAAAGACTGGACGAGTTGCGCCCCATCGAAACTTCCCCCTCGAACTAGAGAGTTCTATCGATGGAATGAATGGAACCTGATCCCCCTTCCGTGGTATCGATAGCTTATCGCTAGTCTGCTTAAGGCACACGGAGGTCGCCTCTGTTTCAAGATCGAGTTTAGGGCCACATGGAGTTAGCGATTCAACCCAGCGACGTGCGGGCGGCGGCGGAGCGGATCCGGCCGCTGGCGCGTCGCACACCCCTGGTTCGCTCGGCGGGCTTTGATGCGGAAGCCGGCGCGCGTGTGTTTTTCAAATGTGAAAATTTTCAGAAAGGCGGGGCTTTCAAGATCCGCGGCGCCGCGAACCTGATTCTTTCGCTGCCGCCAGCCGCGCTGGCGCGCGGGGTGGTGGCGTACTCCTCCGGTAATCACGCCCAGGCCGTTGCCATCGCGGCTGGCCATGTAGGCGCCCAGGCGACCATAGTCATGCCGCGAGACGCACCGCGTTCGAAGATGGAGTCGACGCGGGCTTATGGCGGCCTTATCATCACCTACGACCGCGCCACGGAGAGCCGCGAGGCCATTGCGGATCGTATTCAAAAAGACACCGCAGCGACGCTGGTGCCACCCTTCGATCATCCGATGATCATGGCCGGGCAAGGGACGGCGGCGCTCGAGCTTCTCGACGAAGCCGGCCCTCTCGATGCGGTCATTACCCCGGTTGGGGGCGGCGGCCTACTTTCCGGTTGCGCCACCATCGCTAAGGAGCTCGAGCCGGCGATCCGCGTGTTCGGCGGTGAGCCCGAAGGGGCCAACGACACGTTCCTTTCTCTGATGGCGGGCGAGCGCATTGCGGTCCAGCCGAACACCATCGCCGACGGATTGCGCGTCCCGAAGCCAGGAGTGCTGACGTTTCCCATCGTACAGCGCCTGGTAGAACGGGTCGCACTCGTCACCGATGACGAGATCCGGGCCACCGTGCGGTTTCTGCTGTTGCGGCTGAAGATCCTGGTCGAACCGAGTGGCGCCGCCGGAGCGGCGGCCGTGCTGTTTCACAAGCTGCCCCGCGAGTTGCGGACCATCGGCGTGGTGCTTTCCGGCGGCAATATCGACTTCGAGGACCTCACGCGCTACGCTCCGCCCGTGACCCAAACGTGACAGACGCCTGACAGAACCGGGAACCAGCCCGGGTACAATCGGGGTATTATGACGGCGTGGGGAGCGTGGCTGAAACCGCCCCGAACGTTGCTTCTCATTCTGTCCCTCGTCACCTTGGTTTCCGTTTCCGCACTGGGCTGGTTTGGCTGGAAGTTGCTGGACCAGGAACGGATGGTCGAGGCGCAAAGGGTCCAGGAACGGCTGGAGCAGACCGCGGACCGGCTGGCCGCCACGCTACGCGGCACGCTGGCGGAGGCCGGTGAACGGCTGGGCGCTTCGGCGGCGAATGCTCCCGATGACGGCCTGCTGCTCACGCTTCAGGCGAACACGCTCACGGCCAATCCGCCCAATCGTCTGTTGTACTATCCTTCGCCCCCGCCCGAACCGGAGGCCGCTCCCGCGGTCTTCGCCGAGGCCGAATCGCTCGAATTCCTCCAGGCCCAACCACAAGCGGCGGCTGATGAATACCGGAAACTCGCAGACTCCGGGAACACAGCCGTCCGGGCCGGCGCGCTCGTTCGCTTGGGCCGCGTCTTGCGAAGGGCGGGAAGAGATCGAGAGAGCCTGACTGCTTATGATCGCTTGGCCGCCCTTCGAGGCGTCCGCGTGGCCGGGGCGCCCGCCGACTTAGTGGCCCGCCTGGCGGCCTCCGAGCTGTCTGGTTCCCGCTCGGAGGCGCATATCCTGCGGAGCGATCTGTTGGCCGGGCGCTGGCGGCTCAATCGCGGGCAGTTCCAGTTCTACTGGCAGCGGGCATCCCGTCTTTCCGGCGATGCCGCGGAGTTACCCGCGGACTCGGTCGCTCTTTCCGAAGCCGCCTGGTTGGTATGGCAGCAACGCGATGACGAATCGAATTTGCGGCGCCAGCAAACCGTCTGGATTGGCGGGCGCCCCTATTTCCTGTTGTGGCGCGGCACCCCCGGCCGACACTTCGTCCTGGTGGCTCGGCCGGATTCCATTCTAAAGCCCCTCATCGCCGGCCATGGCGCGCTCTACGCGCTCACGGATGCGGAAGGCCGCGTAGTGGCCGGGCGCCGCAGCAGAGCCGGTCGCGCCGCTGTCCGCACCGCCGCCGAGAGCCAGCTTCCGTGGACCCTGTATGTCACTGGGAGACCGGCCTTGAGTACCGCCCCAGTGGCCGCACAGCAGAAGTTTCTGGTGTCAGCCATCGTCGTCATGGTGCTGTTTCTCATCCTGGGCTCCTACTTCATTGCGCGCGCGATCCGCCGCGAAATGGAAGTATCGCGCATACAATCTGACTTCGTCGCCGCCGTCTCCCATGAGTTCCGGTCGCCGCTGACCTCCATCCGGCAACTCTCGGAAATTCTGGCCCTGGGCCGGGCGCCTTCCGACGAACGCCGGCAGGTCTACTACGAAACGCTGGTGCGCGAGTCTTCGCGGCTCCAGCGCCTGGTGGAGGCCCTTCTCAACTTCGGCCGCATGGAGGCTCAGGGGAGGCAATTCCGCTTCGAAGAGGTTGACACGCGGGCTTTGGTCGAGCATGTAGTTTCCGAATTCGAGCCGCAGGTGGTTGGCCTTGGGCGGCACATCGAACTCCACGGCACCGAATCGCGATGCGCCATTCAAGCGGACCCCGAAGCCATTGCCGTGGCTTTGCGGAACTTGGTTGATAACGCGGTCAAGTACTCGCCCGAGTGCCCCACGGTCTGGGTGGAATGGGACGTCGAAAACGAATACGTCGCGATTCGCGTGCGAGACCGCGGGCCGGGCATCGCAGAATCGGAGCGAAAAGCGATATTCCGCAAGTTCGTCCGCGGCACGGCGGCCGCTGCCCGAAACGTGAAAGGGTCGGGCCTCGGACTGGCCATGGTGCAGCATATTGTCGCCGCGCACCGTGGCCAAATCCGCCTCGCCAGCCAACCCGGCCAGGGAAGCACGTTCACCATGCTCCTGCCGGTGACGGGAAAATCATGACGCGCATTTTAGTGGTGGAAGACGAACCCGGGATCGCCCTCGGGCTGGAGGACGATCTCAAGATGGAAGGGTACATGGTGGAGACAGTCGGGGACGGAATCGCGGCCGCCCGGCTCGCCCGGGAAAGCTCGTTCGATCTGATCCTGTTGGATGTTATGCTGCCCGGCAAAGACGGTTTCGAAGTCTGCCGCGAATTGCGCCGCCACGGTCTCGACACCCCCATCCTGATGCTGACCGCGAAGGCCGAGGAATCGGAAAAAGTGATGGGGCTCGAGCTGGGCGCCGACGACTATTTGACCAAACCCTTCGGCACGCGCGAGCTTCGCGCGCGGATTCGAGCCCTATTGCGCCGCGCAGCTGGGGAACCGGAGTCCGGCTGCTACCAGTTTGGCGAAGTGGCAGTGGATTTCGATCGCGGTGAGCTGCGCCGCAGGGGTCAAGTGCTCGAATTGACGCCGCTCGAATTCAAGCTGCTGGCGTTGTTCATCCGCGCGCGCGGGCGCGTGCTCAGCCGCGAGCGGCTGATCGAGGGCGCCTGGGGACCGAACACGTTCGCGTCGGATCGCATCGTGGACAACCACATTGCCAACCTGCGTAAGAAGATCGAGGCGGATCCCGCCAATCCACGCTACTTGCGCAACCTGCGCGGCCTGGGATACCGCTTTGATGGCTGAGATATTACGCAAACGTGACTGTTCCTGGACCGGGTTTCCGCATCGGACGAGTACACTGGCGACTGTGATGATGCTCGCGTCTGTAGCCTGGAGCGCGAATCTTCCCGAAGCGGAACTGGAGGCGGCGAACTATCGCCAAATCGTCGAGGGCGACCTCAAGGGCGCCGTCGACGAGTACAAACGGATCCTCGCCGAACCCGGCCGATCGCGTGAGGTCTCCGCGCAGGCCCTGTTCCAGATGGGCGAGTGTCAGGAGAAACTGGGTGAGCGCCGCGAAGCGTATGCCACCTATCGGCGTATTCTCCGAGAGTATGGCGATCAGGCTGAAGTGGTCGCCCAGGCCCGAGCGCAACTCGCCGGTTGGGTATCGTTGGTTCCCGGTCCGCGCAATCTGAAGTTCGAACAAGGAGTTCCGGGGAAAGCTCCTCCCGGCTGGATCGTTGTTTCGCTGCCCAAGGACGCCGACTCCATGGCCCAGCTGCGCCGGACGGGCTGCCGGAGCGGCGCAGGCTGCGCCGCGATTCGGGTGCCGCCCAACGCTCTGAGTCCCGTAGCCAGCCTCATGCAGAGTTTCAGCGCCGCCCTCTATCGGGGGAAAACCGTTCGGGTGCAAGCCTGGCTTAAGGTGGAAGCTTCCAGTCCCGGCGACCAAGCGCAGATGCTGCTGAGCGTCGATCGGAGCAATCGGCAGAGCGGCTTCTTCGACAACATGAACGACCGGCCGATCCGGTCGGCCGATTGGACCCGGTGCGAGATCGTCGGTCCGGTCGATCCAGATGCCATCTTCATCAATTTCGGTGTGCTCTCGATCGGCAGAGGCACGGTGTGGGTCGATGATGTGTCCTTTGAACTGGTAAGGTAATCCGGCGAATTCCACGATTCTCAACACAACAGGGAGGCGAACGTGTCTCGTTTTCGAAGGGTTGCGGGGTATCTCGTCGCGGTCGCGGCTATCGCTCAAAGCAGCAAGAGGTATCGAAATCAGGCCGAGTTCCAGATCTACGATGCCGTCATCAAGGACCTCACCACGGGCAACTTCTCGAGAGCACTCGCGGATCTGGATACGTGGAAAAAGGGTTATCCGGAATCGGACTACAAAGACGACCGGCAGTTCCTCTACGTCCAGGTCTATGCTGCGGTCGACGAGCCCGCCAACGCCGTCACCGCAGCCGGAGACCTACTTTCGCGGCAGGACCTCGAGGCAGCCGTCGGAGGGCCGGCGAATGTGGTCAAACTGCTGTACACGGTCGCGACGGCCGTTGTGCAACTTCCTACTCCGGCTGCCGAGCAGATGACTCTGGCCGCTACCGCTGCCCGCCAATTGCTGGCCTATGACAAGAAGCCCGACGGTGTAGCGGTCGCGGCCTGGCAGCAGGCCCGGCGCGACCTGGAGACGGCGGCCAGGGGTGCGCTGATCCATTTGGCTCTCGTGCCGGCGACCGAGGCCCTGCGAAAGAATGATTGTGCGGCCGCCGAGTCCGGGTTCACCAAAGCCCTTGAGGAATTTCCGGACAGCATCCAGGCGGCCTGGTATCTGGGGACGGCCGATCTGTGTCTATACAAGACCGAGCCGGGAAGGGCCGTGCCCGCCTTGTACGCCATCGCGCGCGCCGCCGTGGTCGACCCGGCCAAGGGAGGGGTCGATCCAAAATGGCAGCAGCAGACAGTCGCCCCTTACCTTGAGAGACTCTTCGAGCAGTACCACGGTAAGGATCCAGAGGGCTTGTCGCGGCTCAAAGACCTGGCGGCGCGCGCGCCACTTCCTCCGCCGGACTTTACCATCCAGTCTGTGGCCCAGCGGGCTCGCGACGAGGCCGACCAATTTGCGAAGAACAATCCGCAACTTGCTCTGTGGATAAAGATCAAGGCGGCGCTGTCGGACACCAACGGCGTCGAATACTTCGTCTCCAGCCTCCAGGAGGCGCAAGTTCCCCAATTGCGCGGAGTGTTGATGGAGGCTAGACCCTCGTGCCGGCCCAAACAACTCCTGGTCGCCGTGCCCGCGCCAGACGCTTCTGAACCGCTTCAACCGGAGATCACCCTGAAGCTGGATAAGCCGCTCGCGGGATCCCCCGGGCTCAACCAGGAGTTCCACTGGGAAGGACTCCCAACCGCTTTCACCAAAAGTCCATTCATGCTCACCATGGATGCCGAGGTTGCGAAGATCGAGGGGCTGGCGGTTCGGCCGTGCACCGAGCGCCCCGCGAGCGGGGCGGTCACGAAGAAGAATCGGTAGGCCAGACGATCGGTTCAGCTAAAATCCGAGTGTGTCCCGCGTCCTCATGGTCTCCTCGGAAGTTGCGCCGCTTGCGAAAACGGGTGGTCTGGCGGACGTGGTGGCTTCGCTGCCGCCGGCCCTGCGCGCCATTGGCGACGATGTGGCGGTGGTGATCCCCCGCTACGGCTTCATCGATCTCAAGGGACTGCGGCGCGTCTACGATCACCTGCCGGTATTCCTCGGCCCCGCGCGGTATGACACATCGATTTTTCTCTCCCAAGGGGAGGATCCGCCGTATTTGGTCGATTGTCCGGCCCTTTTCGGCCGCCAAGGTCTGTACGGGGAAAACGGGGCCGACTACCCCGATAACCACATTCGTTTCGCCGTGCTGGCCCGGGCCGCGCTGGCGGTAGCCCGATATCTCTTTAAGACCGATATCTTTCACTGCCATGACTGGCAGAGCGGCCTGGTCCCGGCTTATCTCGGAACCACCTTCGTCGGCGACCCAACCTTCCTGGGAGCGAGAACGCTCTTCACGATTCACAACTTGGGGTACCAGGGCCTGTTTCGCAGCCAGGCTCTGGGAGAAGCGGGCCTGGACCCCAGTGTCTACCGTCTCGAGGGTGTGGAGTTTTTTGGAAAGGTCAGCTACATCAAAGGCGGGATCGTATTTGCTGATGCGCTGAATACGGTGAGTCCGACCTATGCGCGCGAGATCCAGACGCCGGAATTTGGTTTCGGCCTCGATGGCGCGCTTCGCGCTCGGGCCGGGGCCCTCACTGGCATCCTCAACGGCGCAGACTATTCGGTGTGGGACCCGGAAACCGACCCGTTGATCCCGGCCCGTTATTCGGCCCGAGACCTGGCGGGCAAACGAGTCTGCAAGCAGCAGCTGCTGGCGGAGTTTGGCTTCGCGGCCCATGCGATCAAGCGGCCTTTGGCGGGCGTGGTCTCCCGCCTGACCCGCCAGAAAGGCATGGACTTAATTGCCGCTATTGCGGACGATTTGGTTTCCCACAATCTCTACTTGGTGGCGCTCGGCCGAGGTGAGCCGGAAGAGGAGAATCGTTTCCGCGAAATTGCCGCCAAGCACCCCGACCGGATTGCGGTCCGGTTGGGTTTCGATGATGCCCTGGCGCACCGCATCCAGGCCGGTGCGGATCTGTTCCTGATGCCCAGCCGTTACGAGCCCGGTGGTTTGAGCCAGATTTACAGCCTCAAATACGGTACCATCCCGGTGGTGCGCGCGACCGGCGGCCTGAATGATACTATCGATGATGGCACCGGGTTCAAGTTCGCGGGTGACTCCGGGCCGGCGCTGTTGGCGGCGATCCTGGAAGCCGCCCGGGCTTTTTCCCAAGCGGAATTTTGGAGGTCCCTGATCGTTCGTGGGATGGGGAAGGATTTTTCCTGGAAGCGGTCGGCTGGCGCGTATTCGGCGCTCTACCGGCAACTTCTAGCGACGCGGGCGGAGCGCTTGAATCCTTTCGTTCCGGCTCGATTCTAATGATCCTAGGAGACAAAATGGCAGGGCAGAACACATTGACCTTTACCGATGAGAGTTTCGACACGGATGTATTGCGGTCGGACGTTCCGGTTTTGGTGGACTTTTGGGCTGAATGGTGTGGCCCGTGCCGGCAGATGGCGCCCACCATCGACGTTGTGGCGCATGAGTACGCCGGCAAAGCGAAAGTCGGAAAGCTCGACGTCGACTCCAACGGAAACACCGCGATGCGTTACAACATCCGCGGCATTCCCACCTTGCTGCTCTTCAAGGGTGGCAACGTGGTGGAGCAGCGCGTCGGCGCAGTCGGCAAGGCGGAAGTGCAGAAGATGCTCGACCCGCACGTCGGTGACTGACGGAAACGAGATTCTTGGTCTAGCAGCCGGGGCACTTGCCGCCCCGGCTTTTTTTATGGAACGGCAACCGGCCATCGCGGGCGTAACTCGTCGCCTGTGGCTCTGGCTTCTCTAGCTCGAGAAGCCGGAGTGGAGACCGTCGAGCGAGTTGAGGCGCAACGAAACAAATTCTGGGTGAGTTGTCTGGCTTGTTCCCCGTCCGCCGGCGGTTGGAACGCGCCCCGCGTATCGAAAAGCCGTCGGCGCCGTTCGTCCGCAGCTTCAGGTGGTACAGTGAGTTAGCCTCGCCCGGGGGGTTGGTTCTCTGGAGCCCTCGTCTTTTTCAAGCCGCGACACCGCGATCGATCCCGTCAACAACCCATGGCTTGGACTGAAAACCACGTGCCCCGAAGGCGCCACGGGCCTCATGGTTCGTTGGGACGAAGTGGGAGATTGCCGGACAGGTCGTCCAGCATCTGCTGTTCGGCAGGGGTAAACCGATTGCGGAACCCCTCGCTCGCCAGACGCGCCTGGCGCTCGTTTTCGGGGAGGCGGCGCAGCTGCTGGAAGGCGGCGCGCACCATCCTTTGGCGATCCTCGGGAAGCTGGTTGACGGCGCGGATCTGGCGCCGCACCAGATCCTGCTTATCCGGCGCGAGGTTCGCGAAGGTGCGGCCGAGCTGTAGCTGGCGTTCCTGCTCTTGTCTGGGGAGGCTGTCGAACTGTTCGAGACGCTGGCGAATCTGCGCCTGGCGTTGCGGGGGCAACTTTTCAAGCGCCCGCTCTCGCTCTTCAGGCGACATGCGCATGAGCTGCTGGACAACGCCGGCCGGATTGGCCATCCTCGGGGCGCGGCCCGGCTTCGGGCCAGGGCCGGCCCGGGGCTCCCGCGGTGCATTCTTGGCGGCCTGCGGCGGCCGCGCCGGCGCGGCTTTCCGCTGGGCGAGAAGGGCCGGCGCCAAAGCCACCATCAGAATTCCGGCGAGGCGGCGAGGATGAGCCATTCGACACGCCGCTCGGCTAGAGTTCACCCGCATCCGTTCGAGCCGCACGCGTAAAGTCGCTCAACATCTTCATGTCATCGAAGGCGTTCTCCACCTGCTCGGGCTGCAGATTCTGGACTTGAGACGTCGGCTGCGGCTCGGGCGGAGCGTCCGGACGCTCCAGAATCAGCCCCACCGCCACCACCAGGCAGGCGGCCGCTGCGAGCGGCAGTCCGGGACGAAGGAGCGCCGACCTCAGCCATCGGTTCCACCACTCGGCTGGTTCCTGCTCCATCCTCCGGAAGAGGCGCCCGTCAAAATCGCCCGCCACCGGGGGCGTCTGCCAGGCGTCCAATGCCTGCCAGACCGTCCTCTGGCCCTCCACGAATTCGCGGCAAGCCGAACACGATTCCAGGTGCCGCTCTAGCGCGACGGCACGCGACAATTCCAGTTTGCGGCCGCTGTAAGCCAGCAGCTCGCTTTGTTCCCCAATTTCAATCGGACACATCATGACCAACCTCAAACGTGCTTCGAACTCAGGCCATATGGGCCAACCGGTTGCGCAGCGTTTCGTACGCCCGGAAGAGTAACGACTTTACTGCAGATTCCGAGCAGTTCAAGACCCTCGCGATCTGCGTGTATTCCATGTCTTCGTATTTATGCATCAACACCGCGGCCCGCTGCTTGTCGGGCAAACCGGCCACGGCACGACGGACTTCATCGAGCCGTGCCTCCCTCACCATGCTCTGCTCGACTGATGGCCGCCCGTCACAGACCTGACGGACGGGAGCCTCCAAGACGTCCGCGTCCAGCCGGGTCTCCATCCGCTGGTTCTTTCCGTCGCGCAGAGTGTTCAAGGCCAGGTGGGTTGCGATGCGGAATAGCCAGGTCGTGAATTTGGCTGTCGGCTCGTAGGTGCCCCGCGAACGGTACACGCGCAGGAAAACTTCCTGCGCCAGCTCCTCGGCTACCGCCTGGTTCTGCACCATGCGGTATAGGAAGTGAATGACCGGAGAGCGGTGTTTCTCAAGCAACACACCAAAGCTCGCACCATCCCCCTGTTTGACCCGGATCATTAACTGGGTGTCACAATCCAGGGCCGCCGCCACACTCGCCATATTCTTGTTAACCCGTTCCATCGGCCGAGGTTGCGTCCCGATCGGAAAACTCGCGCATTCCCCCTTTAAAACTGGCTCATTCGCCCTTTAAAGATCGTTCCATGAGCCGCTGGACCGCCTCCCGGGGATCCAGGCCGAAGTGGAGAATCTGATACATTTGCTCGGCGATCGGCATTTCGACCCCGCACCTTCCGGCCAGCTCGACGGCGGCCTTTGTCGTTTTGATCCCTTCAGCGACCATCTTCATGGAGCCAACGATCTCCTCCAGTGTACGGCCGCGCGCCAGCTCGATGCCGACCGAGCGGTTGCGGCTGAGTTCTCCGGTGCAGGTGAGCACCAGATCACCCAAACCCGCCAGGCCGGAAAGAGTTTGCGCGCGGCCCCCCAGAGCCACCACCAAACGTGTCATTTCTGCCAATCCCCGGGTGATGATCGCCGCCAAGGGGTTGTGGCCGAGACCCATACCCTCGACCACTCCCGCCGCAATTGCGATGACATTCTTAATGGAACCGCCAAGTTCCACGCCGACGAGGTCTTCGCTGCTGTAGAGGCGGAAGGTGGGCCCGGCAAACGCCGCCCGGAGGCAGGAGGCCAGACGAGCATCGTTTGAGGCCACCACGAGCGCGGTCGGCTTTCGTGCCGCAACCTCCCGCGCGAAGGTAGGTCCCGACAGGACGGCCACCCTGGGAACCCATCGGGAAGAAACCACATCGTGGATTATCTCCGACGGTCGTAGTAGAGTGTCGTTCTCCAATCCCTTGGTAGCGCTGACAAACACCATGGTTTCCGATAGAAAGCCGAGCATTTGCTGATAAATCGAGCGAACGAGATGGGAGGGTATCACGCTGACGACGATCCCCGCATCGCGAACCGCGGCAGAGAGGCTGCTGATAATAACTACATTAGTAGGGACTCTAAACCCAGGCAGATAGACATCATTTTCCCTGGTCGCCTGCATGCGGGATGCGAGGTCGGCTTCATACACCCACAGTCTCATCTCGGGAAAGCGGGGAGCGAGCACGACCGCTAGAGCGGTCCCCCAGCTGCCCGCACCGATGATGGCGAGCGGCTTCACTCTCGCTTGGCTCCCAGGCTGAAGGTGTGCTCGGACCCCTTCCGTAACCGCTGAATGTTACTCCTATGGCGGTAGATCACAAAGGCCGCCGCCAGGACCGCTGCTCCCAGCACCGGCCACGATGCCTGCGCGATCAGCCAGGCCGCTAGAGGGAACGTCGCGGCGGCGACAATCGATCCGAGGGAGATGTGGCGGGTCCAGGCCGCCACGGCCAGGAACACGACCACGACCGCCGCCAGCGGCACGGGGGTCAGGCGGAGAAACGCACCATAGAAGGTGGCCACGGCTTTGCCGCCTTGAAACCGGAGAAACACCGGATAGGCATGACCGGCCATGACCGCGAGTGCTGCCGCGCTCATCCACAATTGGTTGCTGCCGGTGAGGTCGCCTGCGATGGCGACGGCGGCGTAGCCTTTGACCACATCGAGAACGAGCGTGGCGGCACCCGCCAAGCGGCCGGTCGTGCGTAGTACGTTGGTGGCGCCGATGTTGCCGCTGCCGGATGCGCGGACATCGGTACCGGTTCGCCACCTGACCAACAGGTATCCGAAGGGAATGGAGCCCAGCAAGTAGGCAATCGCCAACGCCAGAAACGGGATCACTTGGAAAACTTCCACTCCGCAAGCTTAGTGTACACAGAACCACCCGGGCGGAGTTGGCTTTGGTACAGAAAGAAACAGCTGGCGACGAACTGGCCGAAATCGAGCGACGGCAACGCCGCGATCGCGTCCCGAAGCGGCTGAAGGTTGAGCCTTTCTTTGATGCGCGCCAGGGTCAGGTGGGGAGAAAAGGTGCGTTCGTCGAGGGCAACGCCGACGGTCGAGGTGGCACGATCCGTGTCGGCCGCCAGCGTCTCCAGCCCCGGCGCCTCGATGCCGCACCAGAAGACCCGGGGCGCGCGCGGGTTGGGAAAGAAGCCCAACTTGCGGATATGGACCGGGATCTGAGCTCGCGGCTCCAGAACGGCCAGAGCGGCTCTCAATTCGTCAAGCCGCTCGTTGGGCCATTCTCCAATGAACTTGGTCGTGATGTGGAGGTTCTCCGGACGGCTCCATTGAATGCGCGCCGCGGGGCGCAGACGATCGAGGAGGAGTTCCAGGTTTCCGACCACCTCCTCGGGAAGATCCAGCCCGGCAAACAGTCGCATGAGCGATTCCCATTGTAGGCGCGGATCGGCGAAGATGGTTTCCGCGGCGGAAATGAGGCTGGGGCAGATTCTCAACAGGGAATTCTATGCGCGGCCCACGGTGGAAGTGGCCCGCGACCTTTTGGGAAAAGTTCTCGTCAACGGCGTGACCGCGGGCATCATCGTCGAAACCGAGGCTTACCTTGGAGGGGAAGACCTGGCCTCTCACTCGGCGCACGGCATTACCGACCGGACTCGCGTCATCTTCGGGCCGCCGGGGCACGCTTATGTCTACCTGGTCTACGGAATGTACGAGTGCCTGAACCTGGTGACCGAACCGGAAGGCCGGCCCGGGTGTGTCCTCGTCCGAGCCCTCGAACCGATTCGCGGAATCGAGAGGATGATGGGGCGGCGGCCGGCGGCGCGCCGGCTCCAAGACTTGGCCTCGGGGCCTGGAAAGCTGACGCTCGCGATGGGCATCACCCGGGCGGCGAATGGCGCCGACGTGACCCGCGGCGCGTTGGTCGTGCGGGAACCCGGCAAGCGGCGGCGTCTAAGGATCACGGTGACACCTCGGATCGGCATCCGCCACTGCGCAGACTGGCCGCTCCGGTTTATAATCCCGGAGAATCCATACGTTAGCCGGGTCAAACCAGCCCTGTTTTGACGTGGCAAAACAAGCCCTCCCAACCCCTTTTTACAAAGCTTTTACAACTTCGCAATCACCTCGGAGTGCCTTCCTCGTAGCATAGCCCTAATAAGGAGGGCTGAATATGGCCGGGCTTCAGAACACCCTGAATCAACCGCAATTGTATCGGGACGAACACTTATTCATCGATTTTCATCAACAAGCGGCAGTGTTGGACAGCCAGCGCATGACGCTGACCCGAAAAGAATACGATCTGCTGGCGCTGCTGGTCCGTCACGCCGGAGAGATCGTCCCCCGGGAGGCCCTCCTGATGCGGGTATGGGGTTATGGCTCGGAAATCCGGACGCGCACGCTCGACGTGCACATCCGCCGATTGCGCAAGAAACTGGGCGTGTATGCGGACCAGTATATCGAAACCATCTTCGGAATCGGGTACCGCTTTCAGCCGTTCCACGCGCCGCGTTTCGCTCAGTCCACGCCTGAGGGGCGGCCGCTCGCGGTCAGCGCGTAGCCCGCTTTTCAACTTCGCATGTCCCATCCGGGCGCCCACTCGAGGGCACTGTCCGGCCGCATCGCGACGTGTGTTAGCCTGACATTTGATGGCCGCAGCCTCGCTTCGCGCGACGCCGCTCAACTCCGTACATCGCGCCCTGGGGGCAAAACTGGTGGATTTCGGCGGGTGGGAGATGCCCGTCCAGTACTCGGGAATTGTTGACGAACATCAGGCGGTACGTACCGGCGTCGGGCTTTTCGATGTCAGCCATATGGGTGAAATCGAGATCCGGGGGTCGGAGGCCCAAACCCTCGCCGATTTCGTCACCACGAATCACGTCGCCAAGCTACAGATTGGACAGGCACAATACGCGGGCCTGCTGTATTCGCACGGCGGCTTTGCCGACGACATCCTCATCCACAAGCTCGCGAGCGATCATTATTTCCTCTGTGTCAACGCCACTAACCAACAGAAAGACTTTGAACACATCCGCGCCCTGAACCGGTTTGACGCGCGCGTGGATCTGACGAGCGACCACTATGCGCAGTTGGCCATTCAGGGCCCCCAGGCGCGCGCCACGCTCCAAAAGCTGACCCCGGTTGAGCTCTCACGGATCCGCTACTACTGGTTCATCGACACAACCCTAGACGGCTCCCCGGCGCGCATCGCGCACACCGGCTACACCGGTGAGGACGGTTACGAGATCTACGTGGCTCCCGAGGTGGCCGAACGCATCTGGAACCGGGTGCTCGACGCCGGAGAAGAATTTAGCATCAAACCCTGCGGCCTCGGCGCACGGAACACGCTGCGTCTGGAAGCGAGGATGGCGCTGTACGGTCATGAAATCGACGCTTCGATTTCACCCTGGGAAGCTGGCCTGGATTGGATCGTCAAGCTCGACAAAGGCGATTTTGCCGGGCGCGAGGCGCTGGTCGAGCAGAAGCACAAGGGTGTCCGGCGGCAGCTGGTAGGCTTCGAAATGCGCGGGCGGGGAATCGCCCGTGATGGGTACGAAGTATGGCTCGATGGCGCTCCCGCCGGTTGGGTCACGAGCGGGTCGCCGTCGCCGACCTTGAACAAGAGCATCGGCCTCTGTTACCTGCCAGCCGGCGCCGCCGGGATTGGCCGAACGATTCAAATCCTGGTCCGCAGCCAATTGGTGGACGCAGTGACGGTGGAAACTCCTTTTTATAGGCGCGCGCGATGAGCATCTACCCCAAAAACTTCCGATACACCAGAGAGCATGAGTGGGTCCGCGTCGACGGCAATACCGTCACGATTGGGATCACCGATCACGCGCAGCAGGAACTGGGGGACATCGTCTTTGTCGACTTGCCCAAAACCGGGACGCGCGTCGAGCAGGGAGGAACGCTTGGCTCGGTGGAGTCCGTCAAGGCGGTCTCGGACGTCTATGCCCCGGTGAGCGGCGAGGTTATCGAAATCAACCAAGCCTTGGCTACCGCTCCGGAGAAACTGAACGCCGACCCGCACGGAGAGGCCTGGCTGGTAAAGATGCGGTTGAGCGCCACCAAGGAACTCGAGAGGCTGCTCTCGGCCGCCGATTATCAAGCCTATATAGGAGCCGAGAAGTAGTTGCGCTACCTCCCCAAATCCGATTTCGAACGCTGCGAAATGCTGGAGGCGTGCGGCGTTGCCTCCGCCGAAGACCTGTTCTCGCATTTGCCGGAAGCCGTCCGGCTGAAACGGCCGCTGGATCTGCCGCCGGGGGTTTCCGAGTACGAAATCGTTCAATATTTCCGCGATCGCGCCGCGGAAAATGCCAACGGCTACGCCAGTTTTCTGGGCGCGGGCGTCTACTCTCACTTCCGGCCGGTGCTAGTGGATACGGTGGTGGCGCGGGGAGAATTTCTGACGTCGTACACACCCTACCAAGCGGAGATCTCCCAGGGCACGCTGACCGCGATCTTTGAGTTTCAGACGATGATCTGCCAGCTCACCGGTATGGACGTGGCCAATGCTTCGATGTACGAGGGATCGACGGCCATGGCGGAGGCTGCCTTGATGGCCGTGCGCGTCACCCGCAAGGGGCGTGTGCTCGTGGCCCGCAGCGTGCATCCCGAGTATCGCGAAGTGCTCGGCGTATACGCCAAACCCCAGCGGATACTGGTCGAGGAGTTCGGGTATCTGGCGGATGCGGGCGCGCTCGACGCGGAGGACCTCGAAAGCAAGATGGATGACCAGACGGCGGCGGTCATCGTGCAATCACCTAATTTTTTTGGCATCGTCGACCGGGTCAAAGAAGCGGCCGAGATCGCACACCGGCACGGCGCGCTCGTCATCCTCGTTTTCACCGAGGCCGTGTCGCTGGGGATTCTGGAGCCGTCGGCCGATGCGGACATCGTGGCCGGCGAGCTGCAATCTTTCGCGATTTCGCCAAGCTACGGCGGGCCGTACGCCGGCATCATCGCCACCCGAGACAAATACGTCCGCCAGATGCCGGGGCGGCTGGTCGGCCAGACCACCGACACGCGCGGCAACCGGGCTTTCTGCCTCACGCTCGCGACCCGCGAGCAGCACATCCGGCGCGAGAAAGCGACCTCCAATATCTGCACCAACCAGGCGTTGATTGCTCTGATGGCCACCGTGTTCATGACCGTATACGGCCGGCGGGGGCTGCGCGAACTCGCCGGGCAGAACCTCGCCAAAGCCCACTACCTGGCCAGCCGCCTCAAACCGAGATTCTGCGGAAAGTTTTTCAACGAGTTCGTCACCTCTACCGGTGACAAGGCGGCTGAGGCGATCAACAAGGCGTTGCTAAAGAAGAAGATCATCGGCGGGCTGCCGCTCGGGCGATTTTACCCGGAGCTCGCGGACTCGGTTCTGTTATGCGCTACCGAGATGTCCGAGCGCGCGGATATGGATGCCGTGGCGGAGGCCTTCCAATGATCACCAAGGTGCGGCCTCATCTTTCGCCCAACGAGCGGCTGCTGTTCGAGCGCAGCTCGCCCGGGAAGGTGGCTTACCAGCTTCCGAAGCTGGACGTGCCGGCCGTGGACCCCGGCAGGGTGCTGGGCTCCGAGAACGTGCGCGCGGATATCGAAGGGTTTCCGGAAGTGAGCGAGGTCGAGACGATCCGTCACTTCACTCGTCTTTCGCTGTGGAATTACGCGATCGATCACGGCATGTATCCGTTGGGCTCGTGCTCCATGAAATACAACCCGCGGGTCAATGAGCTGGTGGCGCGCATCGACGGGCTGGCGTGGGCCCATCCTTATCAGCCCGAGCGCCTGGCGCAAGGCTCGATGGAGGTGATGGCGCGCCTGGAGGCGGCGCTGGCGGAGATCACCGGCATGGACGCGGTCACCCTGCAGCCGGCCGCCGGCGCGCACGGGGAGCTGACGGGCATTCTGCTCATTCGCGCGCTACTCGAGAAACGCGGCAATCCCCGGAAAAAGATCCTGATTCCGGATTCGGCGCACGGCACTAACCCGGCGACGGCGGTACTCGCGGGCTATACGGTCGAGCCTGTGCGTTCCACGAGCGCGGGCATGCTTGATGTGGCCGCGCTCGAAGGTATCGTCGACCCCGATGTGGCGGCGTTGATGATCACAAACCCCAACACGCTGGGCGTGTTCGAGGAAAACATCGTCTGCGTGGCCGAGATTCTGCACGCCAAAGGCGCGCTCGTCTACATGGACGGCGCCAACATGAATGCGTTGATGGGCATCGCGCGACCGGGCGATTTTGGCGTGGACGCGCTTCACCTGAACCTGCACAAGACGTTTTCGACGCCGCACGGAGGCGGCGGTCCGGGCGCTGGACCGGTGGCGGTGAAGAAGGCCCTCGAGCCCTTTTTGCCGGTGCCCCGGCTGAGACGCGCCGGCAAGAAATGGGCGTGGGACTATCAGCGCAAACACTCGATCGGACGTGTGCGCGCTTTCTACGGCAACTTCGGCGTGTTCGTGCGGGCGCTGGCTTACATTCTGGCGCACGGTGGGCCCGGACTCCGCAACGTGACGCTCGATGCGGTCCTGAACGCAAACTACATCCGCAAGAAACTGGAGGCCTACTTCGACTTGCCTTACCCGGCTCCCAACATGCACGAAGTGGTGTTCAGCGATGAACGGCAGGCGGAGAAGGGAGTGCGCACCGGCGACCTGGCCAAACGACTGATTGACTATGGCTTCCATCCCTATACCGTGAGTTTTCCGCTGATCGTGCCTGGAGCTCTGATGATTGAGCCCACCGAGACGGAAAGCAAACACGAGCTCGACCAGTTCATCGACGCCATGATCGCCATCGCCGGGGAAGTGGAGCGCGACCCGGAGACGGTGCGCGCCGCGCCGCATGGCACGCGCACCAGCCGTGCCGACGAAGTGACGGCCGCGCGGAAGCCGGTGCTGCGCTGGAAATCGGCCTAGGGCACAGGATCGGTGCCGCCTGGTGCGTTCCCGACTCGGAAGCTTTCGGCTACGGGGACTGGGGTATGCTGGGTTGAGGAGACGAATCCATGAGTTGCGGTAGCGGCGGGTTGACCGGCATCAACAACGCGATTCAGCCGGGAGCGCGCAAGGTGTTTTGCGTGAAGTTCCAGCGCGAGATGGAAGGACTCGACGAAGTTCCGTTCGAAGGCCATCCGCTCGGGCAGAAGATTTACGACAACGTCTCCAAAGAAGCCTGGAAGATGTGGCTCGAGCACATGAAGATGCTCATGAACGAGTACCGCCTTAATCTGGGCACCAAGGAAGCCCAGGAATTCCTGATCGAGCAGATGGACGCCTATTTCTTCGGCGAGGGCGCGGCGCTGCCCCCCGATTTCGTGCCACCTAAGACCAAGGCTTGAACGTCTCGAGCGCGGTCGCCATCTGAAATCGCAGTTCCGCGTGCGATCGCCGCAACGCCCATTCGACCTCCGAGGCCGTGTTTGCTCGCGCAAACAGAAACCCTAGATAGCTTCCGCCTTCGGGTAGCGGCACGAGAAGCTGACCTGGCTTGGCGGTGATCACGACGTCACTGATTCCGGCGACCGCGCGCGCTCTCTCGAGGCCCTCGACCGATTCGTAGATGCCGCCTTTGGGAATGGGAATCATCATGACACCCGAGGCCGGATCGGCGGGTTCGGCGCGCGCGACCTCTTCGCCCAAAGCATGGCGCAGGATCAGTTGCTCCAGCGGGACATCCGGTTTGAAGCGCAGAGCCCGGGCGCACAGCCCACCGATCGGGCGAGCCGCCGCTTCGACGATCCAGGCGCCGCGCGCGTTGTAACGCAGTTCCGCGTGCACCGGACCGTGTCGGAGGCCGAGCGCGCCAACGGCGCGATTCACAGTTCCGAGTAACTCCTGCTGCACCTCGGCTGGCTCGCGGGAGGGCGTCACGTAGAGGGTTTCTTCGAAGAAAGGCCCTTCGAGCGGATCGGGCTTGTCGAAAATGGCGAGTGGCTCGAATTGTCCGGCGGTCGCCAGGCCCTCGACCGCAAACTCGCGGCCTTCGATGTAGCCTTCGACCTGGAGTTCGCGCTCGCCCATCTTGCGAATCCTGCGCAGGGCTTCGAGGAACTCATCTTCGTTGTTGGCGCGAATCACCCCGCGGCTGGCGGAACCGCCGAGGGGTTTGAGGACACAGGGATAGGGCGCACGAGCGGCTAAAGCGCCGGGGGCTTCTCCCAACGAAGCGCGAAAAAATGGAGGAACCCCCAGACCGGAGGCCTGGTAGAGTTGGCGCGCGAGGAATTTGTCGCGGCAGGCCCGGGCGGCGGCCGGTGGGTGGAACCGAAGGCCGAAGACAGCAGCGGTTTCGGCCGCAAGCACCGCCGGCTGATCGCCCACCGCCAAGACCCCGTCGAACCGGTGGCCGCGGAGCGCTTCGATGGACTCCGCGATCCGGTCAAACCGGACGGCAATCGCGCGGTCGCCCCATGGATCTTCAAGCACATGGCAGCGGTCGGTGGCGAGCGTGAGATCGACGCCAAGCCGCCGCGCGGCCTCCGCGAAAACCCGGATCTGGTAACCGGTCGTGGCGGCGAAGAGCAGGAGCCGGCGGGACACTGCTCCTATTTTCGCGCAGCCGGCCTCCTCAAAACGCGAACTTCGCGGCAAGCTGGACAACGCGCGGACCGCCGCCCCCCGAGGGTGCGTAGCCCGGGTTGTAGACCTGTGTGACCTTGCCGAACGTACTCGTGAACGATAGGGCCGTGCCGGGGTTTCCGCGGAGGAAGAAATTTGGCATGACCGGTCGCGTTTGGAAGCGGAACTCCGCAAAAAAGCGTGCTAGGGCAACCCGGCGCCGAAACCCACCGCTCAAATCCTCGGCCGGCGTCGGGCTTCGAATTTCCTTAAGAACCCGTAACATTAAGCGCTCTTCAGGCGCGCAACCTGCCTCCGGCGGTCTGCGTTTCACCAGGCAGGGAGGTACTGAAGAATGAAACGGAGATGGTTGGCCCCCGCCCTACTGGTTTTCGGCGCTCTCATGAGCTCCTGCGCCGTCCGCGGCGCGTATTTCGCCTCGTATGGTCCGCCCCCGCCCCGATACGCCGTGGTCGGCGTGGCCCCCGGTCCCGGGTTCGTATGGACCGAAGGCTTTTGGGATTGGCGCGGCGGCAGTTACGTGTGGGTGGCCGGCCGCTGGATGCGCCCGCTGCACCCGCGAGCCGTCTGGGTAGCCGGCACCTGGGTCGAACGGCCTCACCGCGGCTGGGAATTCCGGCGCGGCCACTGGCGTTGATCAGCCGCCCAGGATTTCCAAGTAGCGCGCCACCGCTTCGATGCCGCGGAAGAAGTTCGGCAGGTGGAACTTCTCGTTGGGAGCGTGCAGGTTGTCGTCGGGCAAGCCGAATCCCATCAAGACGCTCGGAATCCCCAGCGCTTGGTCGAACACTCCCACGATCGGAATCGAGCCGCCCGAGCGGATGTACACGGCCTCTTTGGCGAACAACTGCTTCATAGCCTCGGCCGCGTCGCGAATGAAGCGGTTGTCGGGGTTGGTCAGCGACGGCGCACCCGCATGCAGCACTTTGAACTCGGCCTTGACTCCCTTGGGGCACGCTCCCTCGATCGCAGCCAGGAGTTGCCCAGTCGCTTCGTCGATGCGCTGGTCCGCCACCAGGCGCGTGCTGATCTTGGCCACCGCGCGAGCGGGAATCACGGTTTTGGCGCCTTCCGCAGTGAAGCCGCCACGAATGCCGTGGACCTCCAAGGTCGGGCGCGCCCACAGCCGCTCAAGTACCGGAACGCCCGGCTCGCCCACCAGCGCGTCGGCTCCCATCTCCTGTTCGGTGAACTCTTTCTCGCGGAACGGCAGCCGCGCCCACGCCTCGCGTTCCTTGGGGCTGGGCGCGGCCACCCGATCGTAGAAACCGGGAATGTGGATGTGCCCGTCGCGATCCTTCAGCGCGCACAGGATTTCGGCGATCGCTTGAATCGGGTTCGGCGCCGCACCGCCATACATGCCGGAGTGCAGGTCGTGGCTGGCGCCTTCGACGAACAGCTCGCCGTAGACGATTCCGCGGAGCCCGACGCAGATCGTCGGCAGATCGGGCGCGAACATTTCCGTGTCGCACACCACCGCCGCGTCGGCTTTAAGCCGGGGGGGCTTACTCTTCACGTACGCCTCGATGTGCTCGCCACCGCACTCCTCTTCGCCTTCGATCAGGAACCTCACGTTCACCGGCAGCTTGCCGGTGGTTTTCAAAAGGCCTTCCACTGCCTTGATCTGGATGTAAGTCTGGCCTTTGTCGTCCGAGGAGCCGCGCGCGAAGATGTCATTGCCCCGAATCTGCGGCTCGAAGGGCGGCGACATCCACTCATCCACCGGGTCGGGCGGCTGCACGTCGTAGTGCCCGTAGAAAAGGATGGTCGGCTTACCGGGCGCGCCCAGCCATTCCGCGTAGACCAGCGGGTTGCCCTGGCCTTCGATCAGCTCGGCCGTGGTCAATCCCGCCGCCAGCAGTTCCTGGCGCACGAACTCAGCCGCGCGCCGGATGTCGGGCTTGTGTTCCGACAACGTACTAATGCTCGGAATGCGCAGGAAAGCCGTCAGGCCTTCCAGGAACCGGGACTGATGCTGCTGGTAGTAGTTCATCGTTCTTCCACCTTAGCTCACCCTGTCTCGAGCCTGCCCGTATTTATCCGATAATCTTAATCATGAATCGTCGCGGCTTTCTGCGCGAGACTCTTTTGGCGCTGCCTGCGGCGCGCGCCGCTAGCGGCGAGTCTCTAAACCTCGAAGAAGCCACGCTGGGCGATCTAGCACGTGGTTTTCGCGACGGCCGCTTCACCGCACGCGCTGCGACCGAGTGGTATCTCAAGCGCATTCAATCGCTCGACAAGAAGGGCCCGGCGGTAAATGCGGTGCTTGAGATCAACCCCGACGCCTTCGGGATTGCTGACGCCCTCGACCGCGAGCGTCGCTTGAGGGGCGCGCGCGGCCCGCTCCACGGCGTGCCCGTGTTGATCAAAGACAATCTCGATACAGCCGACCGCATGAGCACCACG
>JAGWQP010000061.1 GCA_028876805.1 Acidobacteriota bacterium
CACACTGGTCGGGCTGTTCAGTGAGCGGTGCGCGCCGGTGATTGTTGTGCTCGGTGCAGGCGCGGACGAGATCCGGCGTCGAGCGGCGCGGCCGGCTCGGTTCGTGGTAAACCCCGATTACGCTCGCGGTATGACCAGCTCGCTAAAGTGTGGACTCGAGGCGGCGCCTGCTGAGAGCGAAGGCGTGCTGCTCACGCTGGTGGATCACCCGGCCGTCGCAGGCTGGACGCTGGACGCGCTGCTGGCTGTTCCGAGACCCCTGGTACGCGTGCCTCGTTATGGAGACGAACGTGGGCATCCCATCTGGTTCCGCCGCGAACTGATTCCCGAGTTCTTAGCACTTTCTGACGGCGGCGCAGCCAACCAGGTGGTGCACCGCCACCGCGTCGAGACCGAGTTTCTCGATCTCGACGACTTTGGCATCGTGGCCGATGTCGACGATCCGGAGGCCTATCGCAAGCTGATGGGTCGAGCCGTATGAAGATCCCGTGGCGAGTCCTTTTCAAGCTTTTCGGGACCGCCGTGGCGGCGGTACTAGTGGCCGGCCTGGTGGCCCCGTATGTCGCGGCCGACTCCTACGGCAAACGGTTGCAGGCTTCCTTGGAGCGCGCTCTCGGCCGGCGCGTCGACATCGGCAGCGTGCGTTTCAACGTTTTCAAAGGCCTGGGCTTCTCGATCGACAAGGTGGTGATTCACGAAGATCCGTCCATCGGGATCGAACCGATCGCCTATGTGCCGCGCATGGAAATTGCGCCGTCGCTGTGGTCGCTCGTTGGCGGGCGATTCGTGGTGGCTTCGATCCGCCTGGAACAAGACTCGGAGGGAACCGCGCCGGTCATCAACCTGGCCAAGACCGGGGCCGCTTCCGAATTGGGGCGCTGGAACTTCGCGGCGCTAGTAAGCCGATCGGTGATGAGCGCGATACCGGCGATTCACGTGCGCAACGGGCGCATCAACTTCAAATTCGGGGACACGAAATCGGTCTTCTATTTGACCCAGACGGATCTGGACATTGGGCCGCCCGGTTCTCTGGGCGGAGGCTGGAAGGTTGACTGCGAGGCGCAGGCGGCGCGGACCGACCGGCCGGCGCAGGGCCTGGGTGCTTTCACTTTGAAGGGCCAATGGTACGTGGCGCCGGAGCGGCTGGACCTGGATCTGGAACTGGATCGGACCGGCCTTGGGGAATTGACCGCGCTGCTGCAAGGACAGGCGGGCGGCGTCCACGGGACAATCTCGTCGCACTTGCGGCTGGCTGGACCGATCGACGGCATTGGTATCGTGGGCCGTCTTACGATCGAAGACGTGCACCGTTGGGACCTGCTGCCGCCGAAAGGCGCAGGCTGGCCGCTGGACATCCGCGGCCGGCTGAATCTGGTGGCGCAACAGATGGAGTTGCAGTCGACTTCTTCGGTGGTACCGGTGACGGTGCGTTTCCGCGCCAGTGACTATCTCTCCCAGCCACACTGGGCAGTGACAGTGAATTGGAACGGCTTTCCCACAGCGCCCATTCTCGAACTGGCGCGGCATATGGGCGCGCGGTTGCCGCCGGAGCTGGCGTTGGGTGGAACCATCGACGGCGCGATCGGTTACTCCGGGCAGGGGAGCTTCCAGGGACAGCTGGCTCTGCACCATGCGGCAGTCACCATTCCGGACTCTCCGCCGGTCCGCTTCGATGTGGCGTATATCCTGGTGGATCACGGCCACGTCCGACTCTCGCCCGCAGTCGTGCACACCGCCGAACAGGACACCGCTGTCCTCGAGGCCGACTACGCGGCGGATTCCGGCACGCTCGACCTGGCCATTTCGACCGACGCCATGAAGGTGGCGTCGTTGCGGGCTCAAGCGGCTCTGGCGGCCGTGCCCTGGCTCGAGCAGGTGAGCACGGGGCAATGGAGGGGCCAGCTGCGCTACCATCGCGAGCCGGAGAAAGCGGGTTGGAGCGGCGCGCTGGAGATCGCGGATGCGCGGGTCGTGATTCCCGAGCTCGCGGACCCGCTGGAGATTGCGGGCGCTCGTGTACGCATCGATGGGGAGCGGCTGGTGCTGGAGCATCTGGATGCGCAGGCCGGCGCCATCGCCTTCACGGGACAGTATCGGTATGAGCCAGGGGCGGCGCTTCCTCATCGTGTGCGGCTGCGCGCCGGACAGGTCGACGCGGCCGATCTGGAGGCGGAGCTGATGCCCGCGCTGCATCGCAGATCCGGTCTGTTCGCGCGCGCGTTTGGCCAGACTGCGGTGCCCGATTGGTTGCGGCATCTCGGCGTGGAGGGATCCGTACAGATCGAGGATCTCGAAATCGCCAACGCACACCTCGAAAATGTGCGGGCTGCCCTGGTGTGGGATGCCATGCATCTGGAGCTCGATGGGATTGAGACTCGGCTCTCCAACGCCGCCCTGGCGGGCACGCTGGCGGTTAACCTGCGAGGAGGCGGGCCGGCTTACAAGCTGACCGGCAAGCTGAGCGGGTTGAACTGGCAATCCGGCAAGCTCGACGCCGAAGGAACCGTCGAGACGTCGGGAACCGGGCTGCAACTGCTGGCCAATTTGAAGTCGGAAGGTACCTTTAGCGGAATCAATCTGGATCTTGGGACGCTGACACCGTGGCGCGCTGCGTCCGGAAACTATACGCTCGAGTGGGCGCAGACGGCGCCGCGCCTGCGTCTCAGCGATCTGCGGCTGCGGGCCGAAGAGGAGATGTACACCGGCCATGGTGCGACGCAGGATGATGGTCGCCTCTCGATCCTTCTCACAAACGGCGCCAAGGAAATGCGCGTGAGCGGATCGCTTGCCTCAGTCAAGGTGGACGAATCAACGCGTCCTTGAAACGCTTCTCACGGTTCGGTGAGAGACAGGATCGTCATTGGGGCGTTGCCTTCGAGTCGGTTGTTCACAAACAGCAAGAGTAAGCGCTTGTCCTCACGAGCGCGGCCGATCAGGATCCGCATCGATTCGCGAGCTTCCGGATTGGGGTCCTGTATCTCGCGGTAGGGAGCGAACAGCGTGACTGCGTCCTCGTAAGAGCGGCCGTGACGCAGCAAGGCGCGGCAGACCAGGAAATCGGCCGTGGTGGAATCGGGAATCGCCATCTGGTAACGGAGCTCGGGCATCTTCGACCAAGCGTTATATACGTGGGCCACTCGGTGAGCGCGCAGACAGGCGAAGTAGTCTTTCTCCAAGTACTCCGGATTTCGGATTTCGACCGCGTACCGAAATTCCGAGGGCAAAGCCGCTAAAAAGGGGTCGAGGCGATCAAGGAATTCCGGCAAGGAAGCGAAGCTGCGCCGGCCAAACGCGCCGAACTCGAAGATCAGCACCGCCGTCTTTGCGCGGTGCGGGGCGAGCGGCTGCAAAAACTTTTCCCGCAGCGCATTGCCATCGAGAAACTCCGGGTTGGCTTGACCGGCCTGGGCTCCGTAGCGCGAGTGTGACGGAAACACTTTGCAGGTAATCGGCTCCGGCACCTTGAAGGCGAAACGGAAGCCATTGGGCACCTGGTGGAAGAGCTTCTGCCAGAACTCCTCACCCGGGAACTGGTAGAAGGCAAAATCGCCGCAGACGGTGGGGAAGGTTTCGGCATACTCGCGCAAGCAGTCGGCTTCGAAAACCCGGCGGGAAAAGCGGCCGCGTGTGAGATACCGCCCACGAGTGTAGATCTGGCCTAGCCAGCCTTCGTATTTCCAGGAGCTGCCGCCGATGTAGATGCCCTCCGAGGCGTACGATAAAAGGCGCGCCGCGAGCGCCGCGCGGTCGAAGGCGCCGGGCTCGTCGAACAGAGGACCTACCACGCGCGTGCTGCGCGGTAGTAGAACGGGTCGGAACCAGCCTCGATCATGCCATCCGGATGCAGGCTGACGAGGCCGGGCGCGGCCCCGCTGGCATAGCGCGAGCGCATCTCGACTTTATGATTGCGCTTGGAGAGTTCGCTCACCACCGCCGCTGGAGTACGTTCATCGAGCAGGAGACTGCCTGGGCTCATGGCATGGTTATCAAAGCTCGACACCAGGTGCTCGGTCTGGAAGCGCGGCGCTTCGACTGCGTACTCGGCGTTCATGCCAAATTGGATGGCATTGAACAACACCTGGATGAGCGACTGTTCCTGGTTGTCACCGCCGGGCGTGGAAAGCGCCAGGACGGTGTGGTCGGGCGCCACCGCGAGTGTTGGGCTCAAAGTTACGCGCGGGCGTTTCCCGCCAGCCAGCTCGTTGGGGTGTCCCGGCACCAACAGGAAACTCTGGGCCCGCTCGGTGAGCGGGATTCCGGTGTCGCCGGCGATCACCGAGGGCAGCCAGGCGCCTGAAGGCGTCACCGAGAAGGCTACGCCATCTTTGTCGACGGTATCCACGCAGGTGGTGTCCTTGGCCATCAGAGCGTCGTCGATCTTGTAGCGCGCGATCTCCATCTGGGACGGGTGACGGGGCGGATTTGGCCCGATCTTGCCCGGCCGAAAATCAAGCGAAGCCTGTGGGCCGATCAGCTTGCGGCGCTCCGCGGCATAGTCTTTCGAGAGCAGTCGGTCTTCGGGAATCGTAACGAACTTGGGATCGCCATAATAGGCGTCGCGGTCGGCGTAGGCTAGCTTGAGAGCTTCGACCATCGTGTGGATATAGTCGGCCGAATTGTAGTGCAAGCCCTGGAGGTCGAAACCCTCGAGAATGTTGAGCGCTTCGATCATGGCCGGGCCTTGGCTCCAGAAGCCCGGCTTGTACACGGTGTAGCCGTGGAAAGTGGTGGAGACCGGAGCTTCGGGCTCGAGACGGAACGCGGCCATATCCTCGTAGCGCAGGAACCCGCCATTCTGCTTGGAAAACTCGCCGATCCGGCGTGCGATGTCACCGCGATAGAAGTAGTCGCGGACCGCATCGATGGCCTTGGCTCGCGTGGCGCCGGAGGCCAGCGCCTTCTTTTCCACCTCGACCATCGAGCGAAGCGTGCGGGCTAGGTCCGGCTGGTGGAAGATCTCGCCGACGCGTGGCGGGCGGCCATCGGGCAGGAACACATGCTTGGAGGACGGCCATTTTTCCAGATACCGTACGGTGCGCTGAATGGTGGCGGCCCGCAATTCATCGATGGGGAGACCATCGGCCAACTCGATAGCAGGCTCAATGGTCTCGGCGAACGATTTGGTGCCGTATTCCCGCAGGGTGACCATGGCCGCCTCGGGCATGCTCGGCACGAGCGCGGGCAGAAGGCCGGCCACCGGAACCCAGTCCTTCAAGCCGTGCTCTTCGGGCGGGGAGGTCATTTCTTCCGGGAGCAGCTTGTGACTGCGGAAGAAATCAGCGGTTGCCAGCTTCGGCATGGGGCCGACGCCGGCGATTGCGTGCACTTTGCCATCGCGGGTGCGCACGAGGATGGGTGCTTCACCTCCGAATCCGAAGTGAGAGAACTCGGCGACCGAAGCGGCGAACATAGCTGCGATGCCGGCGTCGACGGCGTTGCCGCCGCGGTAGTACATGCGCATGCCGGCGTCAGTGGCAAAGTCGGTTCCCGCGGCCACCGCACCGCGCGTGCCGCGGATATCCAACCGGGCCGCGCGCTCGGCGTTCTTCTGCTGCCCCCAGCACGCCGCCACCAGGACCACCACCAGCATCGCTCTGAGTTCCATAAAGGTAGCCTCTATTGTAAGAAATCGGCCGGAGATTTGCAGGAAGGCGGAAGGCCAACGGTCGAGGCGCGCGCGATATAATCAGGATCCGTGGAGAACAGCGAAGCGGAGTGGCATGTCCGACATACCCACGATACTCGAACGATTCCGGCGCAGCCCGGAAGTACTGGCTGTGGTTCTGACGGGAGTGTTCGGAGAGGAAGAGGACTACACCACCGCTCCAGGTAAGTGGAGCATCCGGCAGATTCTCGCGCACCTGGCCGACACCGAAACGGTGTACGCGCACCGGCTGCGGCAAGTTCTGGCCGAAGAGAACCCCACCCTGATGGCTTTCGATCAAGAGGCGTGGGCCCGGAACCTGGACTACCGACGGCGCAAGCCGAAGCAGTCGCTTGAAACCTTCCGACGGGTTCGCGCCGAGAATTACGAACTGCTCCACGGGCTATCCGAAGGCGTTTTTGCGCGCACCGGGAATCACACCGAGCGCGGTAGGGTGACGGTGCGCGACATTGTGGAGGGGGCCGCCAATCACGCCGAGTCGCATGCGCGCCAGATGCAGCAGATCCGTGACGCTTACAAGCAGGCCAAGGGGAACAAATAAGGCTGCTAGCCTACCGGTTCTATCGAACGTTCATGCCTCAACTCTACGCACGCTTACGAGCGCAACGTCGGTTGGACCCAGACCGAGCCTGGTTGCGCCGCGCGTGTATGGAGCTAGGTCGCACCCTCTTGAGCCTTGCTTTTTCGGGGTCGGCGAGTCATTCGGCCGCTGAACACGCCCCCGGGGTCGGGTGTGGATGAAGCCATGGTGTGGCGGCCGGCGGCAAGGTTTCCGCATTGGCCTGATGGGCCGCCGTCGACAGCCGATAGCCGTTTCTGGTCCCGGAGGCACCGACCGGGGCGCTCCGAGCAGCAAGGGCACGGCGTTGCCGTGGACCGACGCACAGCGACTGAGAGGCGTAGTGGCCGCCGGGCGGTCAATGGATTACTGGGAAAATTGCGACGCCTGACGCCGGTGGGCGCCGCGACATCGCCGACTGGAATGTCACCGCGACGGTAATCTCCACGAGGCCCCAGACCCGTCCCACGACTGCCGTGGCGGAAACCAGGGTGGCGTTCACGCCGCCGATAGTGACGGTGACCGGCTGGCCGCGACCGGCGGGGGTTGGGTGGCGACAACGCCATCGTCTGACGGGGGCGAAGTCTGTCCCATTCCGGTGGCGAACAACGTCAAGTTGCAACGGGGGTTGCCGGATTACCAGGGCCGTTCGGCATCTGGTTCGGATTGAGGGCGGCAGCTTGCCCTCGACCGGTATAATTCGACGTAAATAGCGCGGGAGCCACGGCTGTCACAGCCTTCGTGAGTGGCGGCGCGGCTTGGTTCTGATATTCGGCCGCGGACGCTTGCGTTACCGGCTGGTGTTGCCGAGCAGGCACAGGCGTTGCCTCGGCCGACCGTGTGGCTGCCCCTGCTGCGGCAAGCGCATCCTTTAATCGGGCAAGGCGAAAGCCATGATGCTCTGTCCGGCGGCGATGGCGATGTGTTGCTTGTTGTCGAAGACGTAAGTCATCGGTGAGGCGCGCCACACCTGGTTGGCCAGAAACTCCCACAGCGGGCGGCCGGTGGCGGCGTCGGCGGCCATAAACGACCCGCCGTTTTCCCCGAAGAACACCAGACCGGTAGCGGTCGAAAGAAGGCCCGCCGAGGCGGTCACCGCGCCAGTCGCCTGCGGTAAATCCCACGCAATCCGACCGGTCTGAATGTTAATGGCGCGCAGCGATTTTTGGAAAGTCTCGCCAGGGGCCGGCCGCGCGGTGCCACCCATGTAGCCTCGCCCAGCCTGCCACTCGGAGTGCTTCTTGGTGAAAATGTTGCAGCGTTCGAGCGCCTGGAAATAATAGAGGCCAGTCGTCGGGTTGAAGGAGGTGGAAAACCAGTTGGTGCCGCCCTGGAATCCGGGGCAAACGTAGACGCTGCCGTCCGGCTGCTCGGGAAGTTGGTTGAGGATCGGACGGCCATCGCCGCCGATTCCGGAAGCCCAATTCAGTTTTTTAAGGAATGGGGTGGCCAGGAGCAACTGGCCGCTGGCGCGGTCCAGCACGTAAAAAAAGCCGTTACGGTTGGCTTGGAGCAGCAGCTTGCGCGGCTGGCCTTGCCAGTTGGTGTCGACGAGCACGGGCGGCTCCTCGGCATCCCAGTCGTGGACATCGTGCGGGGTGAACTGGAAATACCATTTCAGCTTGCCGGTCTTGGTGTCGAGCGCCAGAATCGAATCGGAATAGAGGTTGTCGCCGGCACGCTCGTCGCCATAGAAATCGTCGCCGGGATTGCCGACCGGCCAGTAGACCGTGTCGAGCTGCGGGTCGTAGGTGCCCGTCATCCAGGTAGCCCCGGACGGGTGCTCGATGCCTTTGCCTTGCCAGGTCTCGGAGCCGGGCTCGCCAGGCTTGGGAACGGTCCAGAACCGCCAGGCCTCTTTTCCGGTAGCTTGATCGAAAGCCGCGACGAAGCCGCGCGCACCCTCATCGCCGCCGGCGATCCCGGAGATCACCAGATTGCCGATCGCAACCGGCGCGGAGGTCCCGTTGTAGTTCAGATGCCAATCGGCCATCTCGGTTTCCCAGAGCAGCTCTCCGTTGAAGCGGTTTATCCCGAGCAGGTGGGCGTTGTCGGTGACCAGGAATAGGCGATCGCCCCCCTGAGCCACCCCGCGATTGAAGCCGATGGCGGCGTTGCCGGCGAGGCCCTTTGTCCGCGGACGCTGATAATGCCAGATCTGGCGGCCGCTACCGGCGTCGAGCGCCCAGCATTCGTTGGCACTCGAGACATACATAATGCCTTCGACCACGAGCGGCGTGTTTTCCACCTGCGCCACATTGGGAATCGGGAAAATCCATCGGGGGGCCAGACGCGCTACGTTGCTTTTTCCGATCTGCGTCAGCTTCGTGTAACGGTTGCCGCTGGGGTCACCGTGATAGGTCGGCCAGTCTGCCTGCGAGGTGACCACGCGGTAGCGATCGCCCGACTTGCGCAACAGGCGAACGCGTTTATCGTCGGTGCGGAGCTGGAGCTCGGACATGCCTTCGTTGAGGACTTGCCCGGAGAGTGTCTGCCCGTCGGTGGTCTCTACCGTTTTCGTGACCACGCCTGCCACCCCATTTCGTGGGATGGGCGAGGCCAAGCTGCGTAGGTAGGCAACCAGATCGCTCATCTCAGGATTCCCGAGGGCGAACGCCGGCATTCCATTTGGGGCGCGGCCCTGGCGCAGGAAGGCCGCCAGCTCCGCATCGTTCCGCGCCGACAGTTGCGCCACGATGCCAGGCCCCGATTCTCCACCCGTGGCGTTGTCGCCGTGGCAGCCCGCGCAGCGACTTTCGTAGGCGCGGTGGCCGGCATCCGGGCTCTGTGCGAGGGCTACACCCAGGAAGACACAACCAACGGAAAAAAAAGAGCGTTCGCATGCTTAGCAAGATATCAAGTTTCCGAGCCGGGCTGGCCTGAATCGAAAAACCTGGTGGCGCTCCTCCAACAACAGGGATTTCAGCAGAGCGATCACGTTGGGGTCCATCCGATTTCGGCCGGAGACGAATCCCCCGCGACCACACCCTTTTTGTCATGACATACGTTCCGAAATCCGAAACATCCCGTTTCAAATAGAAGCGCCAGAGGAAATCCGCTATGCCTGTTCGTGAGTGTCAGTTGCGGACGCCCACGACGGCTACGCCTGATACCCCAGGGAGCTGTGAAAGCGAGTCAGGAGGGCGACTGGGGAATGCAGGGCCAAACCGGCTCGTTCGGGTGAGACGCCTCCACCATCTGCTAGACTGAGCCAACAGCATGACGGGACTCTTCGACTCGATTGCCGGCGCGAAGGTTTATGACCTCGCGCAGCCTTACTTCGTCGGGATGCCGCACTTTCCGACTCATCCGCCCTTCCTGTTCAGCCTCACGCGCGTGCACGGAGACTACCCGGGGCCGGAAGGCCATAGCTCGTCGGCGGAAGCCATTGGGCTCGGCGGTCACGTGGGCACCCATATCGACGCGCTCTGTCATTTTTCGTACCGCGGGAAGCTTCATGGCGGCCTGGCGATCTCGCAGTCCTACTCGAGCGGCCACGGCGAGTTGACGGTCGACACGATCGCTCCCATCCTGCGCCGCGCGCTGCTGCTTGATATTGCGGGTTTGCAGAAGGTGGCGGCTTTGCCGGACGATTTCGAAGTCACGGCCGAGGAGCTCGATCGCGCATCGAGCGGCCTGGAGATTCGCCGTGGCGATGTCGTTCTGCTGCGAACGGGGTGGGCCGCCTATTTCACCGAGACGCGGCTTTTTTTGGCCGAAGGCCGCGGGCCGGGTCCCTCGCTCGAAGGGGCGAAGTGGCTCAGCGCGCGTGGCGTGTTCGCCACGGGCTCGGATACGCTGGCCTTTGAGAAAATTCCTTCACCGACGATGCCCGTTCACGTTCACCTGTTAGTGGAGGCCGGCATTCATATCGTGGAGTGTCTCAACCTGGAAGAACTGGCTAGAGCAGGCGTGCGCGAGTTCTTATTGGTGGCCGCGCCTTTGAAGTTTCGTGGAGCTACCGGAGCGCCGTTGCGCCCGCTGGCCTTGGTGGCGCCTTAGCCCTATTGCGGCCGACGGTAGACACCGCCGCCGAGAGTCCGCATCATTTTTCCCCACAAGGCTTGGCTGAGCTCCTCTTCGTCGCTTGCGCGGACAGGCACGACCTCGAGGTGAAGGCCGGCCATCTCGTCAGTCGTAGCCGGTCCGTAGACCACGCGCCGGGGCGGATGGTTCGGGTTGCGCGGATTCTCTGCGGAGTTGTCGTAGGTGAATTCCATTTCGATTCGCGTACCGGCCCGCAATCGGATCGGAGCCGGATAGCGGTATTGGTCCTGCCAGTTGAAGTTCCAGTCGGGAATGTGAAGCAAGGTCCGCCGGCCGCCGTTCGGGAGGATCGCGTACCCCCGCATGTCTTTACAGACATAGTGTGCGTGAGGGATGATGCCGAACAGATCGACATCCACCGGCAGCGTGAAGCGGTCGCGCACTACGAAATTGCGCGCCCCTGCTGGAATGTCGATACGGCTCGAGCCCAGCGCGACATCGGTGAGGTGCAGCCGTGGCGGCTGGAGAGTGAAATAGAGCGCCACTCGCGTGCGGTCGGTTTCCCGTTTGCCGGTGGCGTGATAGTGCACCTGGAGCACCAGGTCTGAGCGCGGGTAGAGCGGCTCAGCCATGCCGGCTGGTTCCGGGACCGGCTGCTTTCCGGGCGTCCATCCACCGAGCCCGCGAGCGGGCAAGAACCCGGGCGTGCCAAAGCAGGAGTAGCCGCCCCCGGTATCGCGGCGCTTGGCTTCGCCGGTCACGTCCTGGAATAGAAGGGCGTGGTGCACCACGCGAGTGTTACCGGGCCGGATGTCGATGGCGCGGACATATCGTTGCGGAGCGGGAGGCAAAGGGATGACGAAACATTGATAGAGGTCGGGACCGTCGGCGGGCACAGTGAACGGTTGACTCATCTCGGCCTCCAGGCCCGGCGTACCCAATGGCCAGCCTTCAGGGAAAGAGGGCTCAGGCGGTGCCTCGACTAGATTTCCGGAGTGCGCTCCCGTGGCGGCCCAGTTTTGGAGTGTCGAGATTTCCGCGGGGGTCAACCGGCGTTCATTTTGGAATCGCGGCCGACTGGGCAGCCAGGGCGGCATGAATCCGTGACCGGTGACGGTGGCGATCAATGCGGCGCGCTTGGAGGCATCCGCATAGGTGACCAGAGAGAACGGCGCCACGGCGCCAGGATGGTGGCATCCGGCACATCGTCGGTAAAGAATCGGTGCCACATCCCGCGAGAAGGTCGGCGGAGGATCCTTTGCCCACAGCGCCACCGCCAAGCCGGCCAACACAACTCCGCGCATCGAAGCGCTCCGGGCCTATTTCGCCGGGGTGCCCTCTTCGACCGGATATCCGTGGTCGACCCAGTCGGCGCCGAAGTTGGCGGGGATCATGAGCGTCCTGACGTGAGTAAAGCCCATCTGCTTGAGCAGGTCGATTGCGGGTCTGACGTTCGGGCACCGGTCAAACGGACAGCAGCCGCAATACACCACTATTTCGTGATCGCGGGGCAGCGGGGAGGCTGCCCGTTTGAGAGCGTCCAGCCCCTCCGGCTTCGATGCCGGTCCTGCGTAGATCGAGGCAGGAATGTGTTTGCTCCGGTACATTACCGCAAACCCAACGTGAATCAGAGTGGGTTGAGCGCCTTTGGCTTGAAGCTGTGACGCCAGTTCCTTGGGCTCGACGGTAGCCATTTCGGCGGCGGCCGCAATTGTCAGTAACGTGGCAGCCGCGCCAAGCGTCCGAATGTTCATCCCACCATCGTAAACGATGGCGGTCGGGACTGTTAATGACTAACGGCTAAAGCCCGGTAGCATGAAGTTCCGGTCGGGGCTGCGGCTAAGCTTGAAGGAGCTCCCGGCTGAGAGCCGGCTCAAGGCTCGGTGGGCGCTGTTATCTTGAACCCTTGATCCTGTTCGTCCCATTTTTGATTCTCAATGTATTTCTTGATCGTTTCCTCGTCCACCGCGCCCACACGGGCGCCAAAATAGCCCCGCGCCCCACAGGGGCTGCCCCCAGTAGCGCTTGCGCAGCCCCCAAAATTCGTCTTGGAGCCTCCGCGATGACCGCACCTTCACAGATACGGCACCAACTTGGCCGGCGCCATGTCCGGCGGCGCCGACACCAGCATGCGGATCTGATCCGGTGCCACCGTACCGCGTATGATCACCGCCTCCCTGGCTTGGCAAATCTGCATCAGCTGGTCGCGCGCGCGCTCGGCTATCGGCCCGCGCAAAATCTTGTGCCGATATTTCGTGATCCACACGAAGTCATACTTAATATCGCAAACCGCCCCATGGCTACCTGTTCGGATCAAGCGACGGTTTCGTAGCTGTCTTGAAGGA
>JAGWQP010000655.1 GCA_028876805.1 Acidobacteriota bacterium
CCGCACCAATACAACTGCGGCCGCGCATTCCTCCGCAGCTCGACTCCGGTGCACCGCGACAGCTGGGGATCCGCCATCCTCAGTCAGATCAACTGGTGGTTTCCGGTCTTCACACTACACCGGGACAGGACTTTGGCCATCTATCCTGGTCATTGGAGTACCAAAGTGGCAAACAACGCACAGGGCTGGGACTGGAGGCGAGTGGGCAAAGATAGTCGCACGCCGCGATTGCCTACGGCACAAGCTCCCATTGATGATCGCGATGAGATTCGCATCACGGTGCCGCCAGGAACGCTCGCGGTTTTCTCGGCCGCGCATCTGCATGCTGGTGTGCTGAATACGACCCGGCTCACGCGTTTTTCCGCGGAAACGCGCACCATCAACCTGGAGGATCTTCTGGCAAAGCGCGGCGCACCCAACGTGGATGGCGTCGGCGAGCGGCCTGGCTATGAGTGGTTTCATCGCGTGACCGACGGCAGGTCGCTCGCGGATGTGATCGGCGATCACTCTATTCCCTTGGCGGGAACCAAGATCACTTCAGGTGCTTGAGGGACTGCTCATTCTCCACACAGATTTCGTCGATCAACTCCGCATCGATCACGATTCGTTCCTTTAACGTGACGATCCACGGCCTGGTGTACGCCTTGGGATCATCGACCATGACTTGGATTTCGAGGTTTCCGAAGTCCAGGCGCCGCATCTGCTCTCGCACTTTGGCGGCCTCGGTTAGCACACTTCCATTCCAATCGATCCAAGTATCGTCGCGCACTCCGATCGTGTCGATCACCAGCGTATCGCCGGACCATTTCCCCGACGAATATCCTTGCCATGAGGGTGCCGGATCTTTAGGCAACGGCCGCGCGTCCGTGAATACCTGGCGGTATCCCGCGTTCATTTCGTTGAGCATCACCAAAAGATTGGGTGTGTGGACGAACTTCAGCAGATGCGGCAGCCCGTACGCGCGAAGAAAATTATCCGGCAAGCACCGGATGTGCGGGTCGTCGATCGCCAGGTTGTCGGTGCGCTTTTTGACGATGGGAACCAGCCACGGTTGATAGGGCAACCCTCCCGGCAGATCGACACCGATATTCGACATTTGGCGCGAGGCAGTGATTTCACCGGGGTCACCAGGACTCTGCGCCCCGGCGGAACTCTGCGCATCCTTGGGAGCCGCTTTCTCCTTGGGACTCGACAAGCCGCCCTCTCGGCGAATATTGGGCTCTCCAGTCATCCAGAGTCCAGAAAAGTCGGGCTTGCCATCCGCCATCCGAGGCGTTGGGGCCGACATGTTCACACTGCCATCGGCCTTTCTCGGCACTCCCGCGGTGGGATACTTCAGCCACTGAGCGGTCAACGAAGTCGGTGCCAATGGCGTACCCAGAGTGACAAGTGCTGCGGTGAGGAGCGCTTCGTAACGTCGACACATTCCGGACTCCGGGTTGGAGCGGCGAGAAAGGAACCGATCCAGCATTTGGCCTAAGGATACACCAATGCATCCAGTCCGTGACAGACCCATCAGGAACTGGAACCGGTTGGATTCACTGATCCGCCGCAAGACCGAATGACACAAGAGGTCGTATGCGGTTGGGGGGATCGGAGTCTGCCGGACGGGCGCTGCCGGATAGACGGCCCGCGAAACGACTGAGCGAGGCTGATTCCGTCTGAGTCCAGCCTATTGTGGGTTTGTTGGGGAGCGTTGCCTATTCCGCCGGCGCGCTGGAAGACCGGGCCGTTTAACCTCGGGCTGCTGGAAACGGTGATGGGGCGCCTTGCTGGTTATGGTAGCCGGCCTATTTCGGGCTTCCCTTCAGACCCCGTGCCAGCATGGGAATCGTGTAAATGGTCATCGCCGTGTTCCGCACGCCGTCACGGGTCCGGTACTCCTCGCCGTTCGCCAGCGTCTCTCCCATCATGGCGACGTACAGAGTCTTTCTGTCCGGGCCCGAGAACGCCGCGCTAATGGGAGTGCGCGGCGTGGGAATGACGCCCAACGTCTTCCGATCCGGCCCAAGCACCGTAACGCCCGGGTTGCTGCCGCCCGGCGTGGTCACATATAGGCGGCCGGCCGCATCCACCGTCATGCCGTCGCCCGCGCCTTCGAGTTTTCCGAACACGCGCTGGTTCTTCACCGAGCCGTCCCGCTCGACGTCAAAGGCGACGACCTCCGGGCCATTGGTAACATACAGCGTCTTCTGATCGGGGCTGAGGTTAATACCATTGGTGCGTAAGTTCTTGCCGGCCTCGGTGACCTTACCGTCCGGACTCATTCGGAACAGCCCGCCGCTGGTGAGATACACGTTGCCTCTCCTGCTGGCGACCAAGTCGTTCACCCGCCCAAGTCCTTTCCCGTCCACGCTAAAAGCGAGAACCTTCCGCTCAGGCGTAAGCGCCGCCACTCCGGTAGGCTCCTTGCAATCCTCAGGCTTGATGCCCATATGTCCACCGGGATCAGTGCAGGTACGCTCCACCACCAAAATGCGGTCTTTCGGCCCGAACGTGATCGCGCCGGGTCCATGTGGAGTGGTAAGGTAAGCCGACGTTTTGTTGCTTCGCTCGAGCTTAATGATCTTGTTGGTCTGCTCCTGGGCAAATAGCAGGCCGCCATCCTTAGTGCCGACGATACCGTCGGCTGTCGCCTCGCCTTGC
>JAGWQP010000656.1 GCA_028876805.1 Acidobacteriota bacterium
CCGGGCGGATATTCAAAATCCGGCGGCATGACGCCCACCACCATGGTCAGCTGGTTGTTGAACATCAGCTTCTTCCCAACCAGGTTCGGGTCGCCGCCAAAGTGCCTCTGCCACCATTGGTAGCCCACAATCACAACCGGACTGCTGCCCGCCTGGTATTCCTCCGGCACGAAGATACGACCGAGGAGCGGCTGAGCGCCCAGCGCATCGAAGAAGCCTGGCGAAACGATCCACGAGCGAATAGCTTCCGGTTCGCCATCGCCGATGAGGAGATGGCCCCACGGCTCTGCCATCCCCAACGCTTCGAAACGACTCAGTCTGCTCGAGCCAATCGAAGAAATTGGCGGGTGAGGTCGGTTCGCGCTCAACGCCCCGCTTGGGGGCGCTTTCCCAGACCGTGACAACGCGATCGTCCTGCCCGTATGGCAGCGGGCGCAACAGCACGCCGTTCACCACGCTGAAAATGGCGGTATTGGCCGCAATGCCGATGGCCAACGTGACGATCACCACAACGGTGAAGCCGGGCTTTTTGATCATGGCGCGGGCGCTGGCTCGCACAGCTTGGGATCGTCCGGTTCCTCCTGGTGATAGGAGAATTATACTGCCGCCTGGAAATTCGAAACTGGCCCTGGAGACCACTAACCTCGACCGTCGCCCCCCGTGTTTCAACAATCATATAATGTGGCGAAATTCGAGTCGGGCCGGATGACCCAACCCATGCGAGCCCGACATGGAGGGTGGATGATGAATCGAAAGCAGGTTATCGCCGCGGCTGCTGCCGGCCTGGCGCTCTGCGCCGCGTGGATGACGAGGAGCAGCGATGTCGTTTTCGGACAGCTGCAGCCGAGTGTCCAGGTCCCAAAGTTTCGATACGATCCGACGTTTCCGCAGCCGCTGCCCGAAAAGTGGGCGATTGGCGCGATCGGCGGGATAGCCGTCGACAGCCACGATCATATCTGGGTTCTGCACAGGCCCAGCCCTTTGCAGAAGAACGAACGTTTCGCGGGCGCGGCCATGACGCCGCCGAGAGCGGAATGCTGCATCCCGGCGCCGCCGGTGCTCGAGTTTGATCAAGACGGCAAGTTACTCGCCTCATGGGGCGGGCCCGGGCAGGGATACGAGTGGCCGACGACCGAGCATGGCATCTTTGTGGATGCGAATGACAACGTGTGGCTGGCGGGAAGCGGTGACAAGGACGCTCAAGTCCTCAAGTTCACGACGCAGGGCAAGTTCCTGGCGCAGTTCGGGCATCAAGGCAAGAGCGGCGGCAGCTCCGACACGCAGAATCTCGGCGGCCCCGCCAACCTGACAGTGGATTCGGTAAACCATGAGCTATACGTCGGTGACGGTTACCGGAACCGCCGCGTCATCGTGATCGACACTGAGACGCTGACCTTCAAGCGCATGTGGGGCGCCTACGGCAATAAGCCGGACGACAAAGACCTCGGCCCATACAAGCCCGACGCGCCGCCGGTGCGGCAGTTCCGTCTGCCGCACAACGTTGCGCTGTCGAAAGACGGCTTCGTGTACGTCGCGGACCGCGTCAACGACCGCATCCAGGTTTTCCATAGGGACGGTACGTTTGTGCGGGAGGGATTCATCGCGCCGAAAACACTGCTCGCCGGGTCGGCCTCCGGGCTTGCGTTCTCGCCCGATCAGCGGTTTCTATACGTGATCGACGGCGCGAACCACCACGTTTGGATTCTTCTGCGTGAAACCCTCCAGGTGGTCGACCACATCGGACAGCAGGGGATCTTCGGCGGATCGTTGAACGTTCCGCATGCCCTCGCGGTTGACAGCAACGGGAACCTCTACGTCGGTGAAAACTTCGATGGGCGGCGCTTCCAACGATTCGTTTACAAGGGCATGGGGGCGCCTACCGGCCAAACTCTTCCTCCTCCGAAACCATAGCCTGTGGTTCTTGACCCACGATCCGTAATGGTCAAATGAGGCCGCGATTCATTTCCGGCCATCTGGAGGTCCTTACGATGTTATCCCTGAGAGTGAATCGGAAAGCCTACAACGTGGATGTGGAACCCGAGACCCTCTGCTCTGGGTCATCCGCGACACAATTGGCCTGACAGGAACCAAGTTCGGATGCGGCGGAGCCTTTTGCGGGGGTGCACCGTGCATGTGAACGGGAGACCCGTTCGATCCTGCGTCATATACAGGCAAAAACGTGGCTGGAAAACCATTTCCTCCCAGTCTTGTTTCCGTTCCAGACGTTGAGCAAAATCGGAATCCGGCCGCCCGAGTTTTCTACGGAACAGTCTTTGGGGCTTTGAGTGTTATAGAGTTCGTACCGCGTCCTCGCCAATGCGCATCCCGTACTGGCTCCAGTGGCTCCGGCCAACGGCTGAAATGGCGCGTTTCTCTCCGGTCCCAACAATGGGGTGTATACTTGCATCTGCTCGGACGCTCCATCCTGAACCAAGGAGGCAAACCATGAAAGAGCTCGCAGCGACGATTCTGTTTGTATTGTTGATAAACCGTGCACAAGCCCAGAAACTCGAATGGACCAATCCCGACGGCTTAGGCAAGAACCCGGCATACTCGCAGCTGGTGAGGGTAGGAAAGCTGCTCTTCATCGCGGGACAGACCGGCGTTACGGCTGACGGAAAGGTCGTTGGTCCGGGGATGAAGCAACAGTATGAGCAGGCATTGAACAATCTGGTTACGGCGCTGAAATCACAAGGCACCGATCTGGCTCACGTCGCCAAGATAACCACCTACGTAACGGCTATGGACGAATTTCGTACGCCGGCGATGGTGGACCTCCGCGTGAAACGCTTCGGCAGCCACTCGCCAGCGAGCACACTCGTGCAGGTCGTACGGTTGGCCGATCCAGCCTATAAGGTAGAGGTTGATGCCATCGCTGTCGTGCCGTAGCCCACGCGGAGAAACGAGGCCTCCGGTGGATTCAGTTCGCGTACCGAACCTTTGAGCCGGCGGTCAGAGGGCTCATTGGCCCAGGCGCTCTTCCTGCCTTCGCGCGCGCGAAACGCCCGCGTGCGTGCCCATCGCGACGATCGAGATTTCCTCGGCGCAGCCTCCCGCCGGATCTTTGGTAAATCCGTTTGAGCCGTGCGCGGCTGTAAACGGCGTCGTCCTCTACTGGGAACTGTTTACCGCTTTGCTCCGTAACTACAGGGAAAATACCATGAGCGTTCCGCCCAGATTGGTATAGTCCGCCAGCGAGGTGGTCAGCCCCACGGCGCCCAGCCCTTCGGTCCCCTTCGTCAAACCTTCCGCAAGGCCGATCGCCGCCCATCCGCCAACGCCGGAGAGCACCGCGACGTACTGCTTGCCCTGGTATGCGTACGTGATCGGGTTCCCGATAATGCCGGAAGGCGCGTGAAACCTGTACAGCTCTTTTCCGGTTGCTTCATCCACCGCTTTGAACCAGCCGTCCAGAGTCCCGTAAAAAACGACGTCACCATCGGTGGTCAACGGCCCGCTGTAGACCTGAAAGGTGTCGTCGACGGACCATTTGGTCTGTCCCGAAATCGAATCGTACGCGATGAGCCTGCCCCGCGTGTTGCCGTGGTCCGCCGGATACATGCTCAAGATGGCGCCCACATAGGGAAAGCCACCTTTGTATTTGACGCCAAACGCCTGGTAGTCCATGCAGATGTGATTGGTCCCTACGTAGAAGAGCTTGGTCCGGGGATCGTAGGATGCAGGCTGGTGATTCTTCGCTCCCTGGGCCGCCGGACAAATCTCCTTCACGTTGACATCCTCATGGGTTTCCTTGTCCGGGTCGAGTACGGGCCGGCCGGTCTTTAGGTCGATCTCTTTCGCCCAATTGGTGGACGGGTCGAATTTGTTCGCTCTCAAAAGTTTGCCGTTGCGGCGGTCGAGCACGTAGGCGAAGCCGTTGCGATCGAAATGCGTCAGCGTCGGGATGGTCTGGCCATCGATGGTGCTGTCGGTAAGCACTCCCTCGTTGATACCGTCGTAGTCCCATTCGTCGTGTGGCGTCATTTGGTACGCCCACGCCGCCACCCCGGTATCGGGATTGCGCGCGAATATCGTGGTCGACCACTTGTTGTCACCCGGCCGCTGCGTGGGATTCCAAGTGCCGGGGTTCCCGCTGCCGTAGTAGATCAGGTTGAGTTGCGGATCGTACGTTAGCCACCCCCAAGTGGTGCCGCCACCGAGCTTCCACTCGTCGCCGCGCCAGGTCTTCAAACTGGAGTGCTCGCCAACCGGCTGTTCCGTGGCGCCGTCGATCGTCTTCTGCGGGTCGACTAGAATTTCCTGGTCGGGGCCGACGTTGTACGCCCGCCAAGCCTGTTTGCCGGTATTGAGATCATACGCCGTGATGTACCCGCGTACGCCGTATTCTCCGCCGGCGATCCCGACAATCACCTTGTCACGAACCACCAGCGGCGCGCTGGTCATGGTTTGACCTATCTTCGGGTCGCCATTGATGGCAGTCCACAGCACCTTCCCGGTCTTGGCATCCAGCGCATAGAGCTTGGTGTCCAGCGCGGAGGACAGGATTTTTCCGTCGGCATAAGCAACGCCTCGGTTCACAACGTCACAACAAGCGACCGACGGGGCAAACTTATCCTGCTCCGGAGAGAACTTCCAGACAATCTTCCCGACGTCGTTCAGATTGACCGCATAGACGTAGTTGGGATAAGAGCTTTCGAAGTACATCATGTTCCCAACCACGAGCGGCTGCCCTTCCTGCCCCCGCAGCGTGCCTGTCGACATCGACCAGGCCATTTTCATCTTGGCTGCATTCGTCTTATCGATCTGCTTCAGAGAGCTGTGGCGGATCGCGCTATAACTTCCCAGAGGAATCGTCCAGTCCGCATTCGACGGGGCCGTCGGTCCGCACCCCGACAGCAAAACCAGCAAACACCCGAGGGACAAACCGCAAAGATACAAATAGCAGGTGGGCATTGCGTGCTTCATTTCGACTCTCCTTTCCGTGTCTCTCAATCCTACTCCGATGAAGGCCTGCCGGAAGGCACGAGATCCAGGCTCCGGCCCTTCACATACCGGTACACTTTGATCATGTCTTCCTGGCTGAGGAAACCCGCCCAACTCGGCATGCCCTTGTCTTGCTTGCCGGCCATGGCCACTGACAGAAACGTTCGCTGGCTCATCCCGGTAACCAGCGACATTCTTAAATCCGGCGCCAGTTCCCCACCGGTTGCATCCGTGCCGTGGCAGCGGTAGCAGTACGAGTTGTAGAGCGCATACCCTTTGAAGATGTCTTTCGTGACATTAGGCGCTTTTCCGTCTGTGTACACCGGGAAATCCAACTGGCGGGTGGAGCCGTTCTTGAGTTTGTAGGTGTAGACCTGGGCGCCGGGTTTGGCCGCCGGCGAACCGCCCTTGAGCGAAAAAATCCAGCTCAGCATCTGCCTGGCCTGCGAATCGGTCAATTCGGGATGTGGGGGCATGGCGACGTCACCCCAATCGCCTGAACCGCCCTTCCGAATTTGTGCCGAGAGCTGGCTTATGGAACTCGGCTGGCCGGAGTAGCGCCGGGCAATCGCGGCAAACGAGGGGCCGACCGACTGTCCGTTCTGGGCGTGGCAAGAGAAGCAGTCGCCTTGGTTCACCAGCTTCTCACCGACGCTTGTCTGCTGCGCGGCCACCACAGTTACCGCCAACATGGAAATCAGGATCCGCACTACTACTTTTCCTGTGAAGCAAACAGCCTGACGCCGGTCTGACTCAGCACGGATTCGAGCTTGGTCCGGTGCTTTTCGATCACGCCGTCCAGCGTCTTTTTCATCGCCTGGTCATCCGCGCGCATTCCCATTGACATCGGGAACGAAAACTGTTCCGGAGCCCCCAGGGTTCGCGTATTCGGGATCGGGACCACATTGAGGTTCGGGTAATTGTGCAAGAAGGCCCCGATGGAAGGCTGCCACGTGATCAGAACATCGATCTTGCCTGCGGTCAAAGCCTTCAACATGACGGCTGGGGATTCTTCCGGGTCATCCGCTACATTGAAGCCCAAAGCCTTCGGTATCATGCCGCGCAACTTTACCGCTTGCTCGGCGGGTGTGTCGCGCTCAAATCCAATTCTTAGGCCCTTGAGCACTGGCGAGTCCATACTCGAGATCGAGTAGTTTCGGGCCTTGGGAAAAATGAAGACGTACGAGGAAATGTAGTAGGGCTGCGTCGTCAGCTCATCGCGGCTTCCGTACGGTATGCTCATGACCACGTCGCATCTTTTGGCGTCGAGAGTCGACGAGAGGAACTGAGGAAATCCGCCGTGGCCGCGATAACTTGCCCAGGTGTAGGAGACTGTCTCACCGAGTGCGCTCGCGACGGCCGCCGCCACCTTGTTCTCGAAGCCTTCGCCCGTGCGATTCGAATACGGAAGATAATCGGGATCCGCGCACACTCTCAAGACACCGGGCGCCGCGGAAACGGCAACCGAGCAAACAAACATCGCGGATGTCACCAGAGAAAGACGCTGCATTCTCGCGCCCGTATGACAATACATCCTGCTGCTGGCTAAGTCAACGGTCTGAGATCCATCTCAAGACCCGCATCGCACCTGGTGGCCCACAGTAGCCGTGAGCCGCGGATGGAATACGGTTGCCAGCCAGTCGCCTTCATCAGTTCTGGGAGAGTCGCGCCATGAGGCCGCTTCAGCACTTCCAAGACCTTCGATGTTTTGCTGGCCTGTCTGGCGAGTGACGTCAGAATCCCTTATGGTCAAAAATCCAAAGAACTGATGGTGCAAGGAATTATGGACGCTCGGAATGAAGGATAAGAAGTGGCTGCGCCTTCTGGCGTACGTGACCGGCCTAGTCAATCAGGAATTACTCCTCCGGAACGAGTACCTGGCGGCGGAAAACTGGATCCGGCGGGCACACCTGCCGGCGCGACTCCGGCTTTCCGATGCGGAGAGGTCCGGTCTGGCCGAGGTCGGTAAGCGACTCGGACGGACGCAAGGCGCTCGCACAGGTAGCCTGCGTGGCCAGCCAGACACAATCCCGGCCTGGTATCGGCGGCTGATCGCCGGCAAATTCGACGGTTCCTGAGACCGCACCTATCCCGGCCGTCCGCGAATCGGGCCTGAGATCGAGGCTTTGATTGTTCGGATGGCCAGGGAGAACTCGGGCTGGGGATATGATCGGATCGTGGGAGCGCTCGCCAATCTGGGTCACCACGTGCCTGACCAGACGGTAGGCAACGTCCTGCGGCGGCGCGGGATCCAGCTGGCACCACAGAGGAGCCAGAACACGACCTGGCGGGAGCTCATCGAGTCTCATCTGGCGGTTCTAGCCGGGATCGATTTCTTCACCGTGGAAGTGGCTCACCTGGCGAGGGTTAGGACCTATTATGTGTTGTTCTTCATCCACCTGGAGAGCCGGCGCGCCTGCTTGGCGGGGATCACGCGGCATCCGGACGAGGCCTGGATGCAGCAAATGGCGCGCAACGCGACGGGCGAAAGCTGGGGAAACCTGGAGCGCAGGCGATACGCGCTGCACGATCGGGACACGAAGTTCTGCGATTCGTTTCGAGCGACGCTAAGATCGGGCGGAATCAGACCGATCCAGTTGCCGGCAACGCCTTCGCGGAGAGATGGGTGCGCTCGGTGAAACAGGAGTGCTTGTCGAAACTCATCTTGTTCGGCGAAGCTTCGTTGCGACGTGCGCTGAACGAGTTCATCGAGCACTATCACGCCGAACGAAATCACCAAGGGCAAGGGCAACGTTCTGCTGTTCCCCACGCAGAGGCAAACCTGCTCACCTTCAACCGTGGCACTCCTCGATCGTTAGATAACGACGGACCGGTCCGGATCACGTTTTTCGCTACCCACAGGTACTGGCGCGGACAGGAGCAGCGTACGTTCTCAACAAGCGGAGAACAGTGATCGAAAGACGACTGGCGATTCTGATACAGTCTGCGTGCGGGGGGCGAATTCTGGTTAACAACAAGGGCGATTTTCGACAACCTATGTATGACTCCTGACCCTCACCATCAGTACAACTACGCCTGATAAAGACAGCGCTGCCGCCACAGCCCACAGGCCGCCAGCGTAGCTGCCCATTTTGTCGCTCAACCAACCGATGGTGTACGGCCCGAAGAAACCACCCAGGTTGCCCACGGAGTTGATCAGCCCGATGCTGGCCGCGGCCGCGCTTGCGCCCAAAAAACCGCTCGGGATCGCCCACAACGACGGGTAGGCCGCAACCACACCCCCAAAGGCAATCGAAAACAGAACCAGCGCCGCAGGCAGATTCACGCTGACGAGAGCTACCCCGGCCATCGCCGCGGCTCCAGCGAAGCGCGGGATTGCGGTATGCCACTTGCGCTCCCCGGTGCGATCCGAGTGCCAGCCACAGATCAGCATCAGCGGAACTGCCGCCAGCGCTGGAAAGGCGGTGTACCACGAAGTCTGAACCGCACTCAGATGGCCCACCTTCTGCAGCATCTTCGGCATCCAGAGACCCAAGCCATACGTTCCGCTTGTGCCGCCGAAATACACGAAGCACAGAAGGAGTACGTTCAGGTTGCCGAGCGCACGGTACCAGGGTATCCGGCCCGCCGCCGCTTTCCTGCTGCCTTCCCGTTGGAGTTCCCCGGTGAGCCATTCCCGCTCCTCCGGATGAAGCCATTTCGCCTCGCGCGGCCAGTCGGTCAGATAGAACCAACTGATCATGCCGCAGACAACCGCAGGCGCGCCTTCCAAAATCAGCAACCAGCGCCAGCCCGACAAACCGAGCCAATGGACCCTCAGCAAAAGCGCCGATATGGGGGCGGCGATGACTTGCGACATCGGTATCGCTGTCATGAACATGGCCACGGCCTTTCCGCGGTCTTTGGGGCAATACCAATGGGTGAGGTAGGTGATCATCCCCGGAAAGAAACCGGCCTCTGTCACGCCGAGCACGAATCGCATGCCGTAGAATTCCTGCTTCGTATGGATGAGTCCGGTTGCCGCCGCTACGCAGCCCCACACGAGCATCGTGGAGGCCATGGCCTTCCGCGCGCTCCACTTCTCGACGATAATGGCGCCGGGAATGCCGAGTAACACATACCCGATAAAGAAGATGCCGGAGCCGAAGCCAAAGACCGCATTGGAAAAACCGAGCTCGCCAGTCATCTGCAGCCCGGCGAAGCCGACGTTGATCCGGTCGATATAGGAGACGACGTACAAGAAGAACAAAAACGGCATCAGGCGTCGCGTGACATGACGCCGGGTGCATTCGGCGAGATCGACGCGGATCGCAGCCGGATGAGCCATCCGGAGAAGCATATCACGTGCGCCACAGAACCGCGACCTCAATGGTAACGACTGCTCGTATACCGCTCTCTGCGAATCTATAACGTACGGTCTAAGCCTTCGATGACGCTGTGCCAATTACGGTGCGCTGGTGAAACGGTCTCTTCCCGTTCTGCACGAAATACTCAAGCGAAGGAGATCTCTGACCGACCGTCGTTATGATGGACGTTCCACCATGCCGCGATCGATTGCACTGGGCACGCCTCCTGGCGTTCGTAACGGGGTTGGTGAATCAGGATCTGTTGCTCTGCAAACGAGTACCTGATC
>JAGWQP010000062.1 GCA_028876805.1 Acidobacteriota bacterium
CGACGGAATCCGTTTCCTCCTGATATCGGGCAGGCCGCTCCAGGAGCCGGTCGCGTGGTACGGACCCATCGTCATGAACACGCCTGACGAGCTCCAACGAGCCTTCGCCGAGCTGCGCGAGGGGACGTTCCTCAAAGAGACCGAACGCGGTCATGCGTCACGGTAGATGCGCGGCTCTTCGCCCGCGGTTGAAGCACTGCGCGGTGGTCTATTTCTACTCGCCTGCGGAGCGCACCTTGGGCGCGAGTTGGCCGGGAGCGCCGCGCTCGCCGTTCATCGACCATGGTTCGTCCCAGCGAATGGAATGACAACGCGGACAGGCAAACGGCCGCCGCCGCGACTTGGGAATCCAATCATGCCCGCACCGCAGGCAGTGGAGATTCGGAAGCTTCGCCATCACGGATTCAGACGAACCTATCCCAGAAACGCTAGGCTCGCCAGGACACGCGGCTCGAAAATTTACACGTCGCCAGAAGGGCTCGTCAGTTGAAGTTCAGGCCACACAGCCCGGGATTGCTGCACTGCCCGCTTGGGCACGACGGCATATCGGCGGACGTGGACCGGCCATTGCTCGCGTGCGCGGCAAAAGTGGAAAGCTCCTGCTTCAGATGCTTCTGGCCGCACGAAGGGCACTCGATGCCAGGGGCGTCGACCGCGCGGCGGACCAGCTTTTCAAACTTCGTCCCACAGTCTTCGCAACGGTATTCATAAATCGGCATGATGGTTCATTCCTACTCTACTATTAAAGTACAAATCCGGTCCATCAAGCCACGCACCTCGGCAGCGTGCCCGTTATGGTTGTTGACCAGTATGGAGAACGCGACCCAGGTTCCGTCACGCCGCTCGGCGTAACCGGAGAGCGCACTGACGTGGGTCAGCGTGCCGGTTTTGGCGTGGATCCGGCCGGCCGCGGGGCTTTGCCCGAGACGCGTTTTCAGTGTCCCGTCCTGGCCGCCCACCGGCAGCAAATCGATCCAATCGGCACGCGTCGGCGACTGGTACATGAAGCGGAGGAGTTGGATGACGGCATCCGGTGTCACCAGGTCGAGCCGCGTCAGCCCGGAGCCGTCACTGAAATGAAAGGAGTCGGCGTCGATCCCGATTTCGGAGAGAAAGGCGTTCAGCTCTTCCAGGCCGGCTGGGCGGCTTCCTTCGTTGCGGCGCGCCCGTGCCACCGCCCGCAGCGCCAACTCCGCGTGCAGGTTCTGGCTCACCTTGCCGGTGATCCGCAAGTCTTCCCCTAGTGGCGCCGACTCCAGACGCGCTAATTCGACGCCGCCGTTGGTAACGGCCGATTCATTGGCAAAGCGGTGACGGACGCTGACGCCGCCATCCACCGTCACTCCTCGCTCTTGGAGGGCGCGGCGAAGCGCGCGAGCGGCGTACTCGGCCGGATCATCGACCGCCACGAGCATTTCTTCGCCTCCGTCGCGCAGCGGGATCGTTCCCCACAACCGAATCAGCCGGCTGCCCGGCTCGCGATTGATCTGAACCTTTCGCACGCCCCCGGCCACCACGGTTCGTACTCTGTTATCGATCTCGTAGTATTCAAGCGGCGGCTGGAGCGTGAGTTCCGCCGGATCGTCCGCCTGCGCTCCGGGTCGCACCGTCACGGTGAGCATGTTGTCATTGAGGGACAACGCCGAGACCGGCGCGCCGTAGTCGAACTGCGTGTCATCAACGGTCCAGCCTTCCGGATACGGCTCCCAGGCGTACCAGGTGTCATCACCCACGATGCCACCGTCCACATGCTTCACTCCCCGCGCGAGCACCTGATCCGCCAAGGCTTCGATCCCAGCCAGCGGATTGGCCTGAACAGGCGCTGCGCGATAGGGAATCGCCCGCGCCGATAGATTCGGGTCTCCGCCGCCCACCAACTGAAGCCCGCCACGCACAAGCCCGTCCGCGTCGGGAGGTGTGGCGGCCACGACGCGCGTCACAAACCGGAAGGCCGGACCCAACCGGGCCAAGGCGAGCGCCAGCGTGAACAGTTTTGCGTTCGACGCAGGCACAAAGAGGTGGTCGGCGTTGAGCGAGTAAAGACTCTTACCGGAATCGAGCTCCACGATCTCGATTCCCCAGAACGCGCTTTCGGCTGCGGGTGAGCTTTTGACCAGGCGGTCGATTTCGCCCGTGAGCGAGGCGGCCTGTAGTTCGACCGCCAGGCATAACAGCAAAGCCAGCCAACCCGCGGTCCGCGCGCGGTTCCAGCTTCGGTGGCCCAGGCCTCGAGTCATCTTCCTGTCACCTTCGATTGCAGCCAGATCAGCAGCAGCAACAGCACCACCATGCACGTCCCCACCAACGGGACCCCCATCACGATTCCCACGCCCACCAGTGAAGCTGCGTATCCCAGGCTCGCCGGCGCGAGGAACCCGCCCATCATCGCCACCGAGAAGATGCCATTGAAAAAACCGGGGCGGTAGTACGGGAAGCGCCTCTCGATCTCCGCAGCGACCATCGGATAGATGCTCGCGAAGCCGCCTCCCAGAAACGCTGCGCCGGTGGCGGCTCCAAAGGCGTTGTTTGTGTAATACAACAGCAGGCACCCAAACAGCGCTCCGAGCCCGCTTACGAGGAGCAAACGGCCGTGCCGCACCTGGTGCAGTATTGCGACCGCCACCAGACGCGCCAGCATCAGGCACAACCAGAACCAAGCCAGAGTCAAAAGTGCGGCGCTGGGGCTCAACCCTACCCGGCGGATCAGAAACAGCGGCAGCCATCCGGCAATCGACCACTCATTGCCGGTCTGGAAAAACAGCAGCAACGCAAACAGAGCGGCCCCGGAACTCCCCGAATCGGCCCCGGCGTGCCCTCGAGCCCGATACGCACCGGAAGGCGCTGAGGCATACCCAGTCCCCACGTAAACGGCCACGAAGATCGCCGGCACCGCCGCCAGAAAGATCACGACGCTCGGCACGACGGAAACGGAAAAGGTCGCTGCCACGACGAGCGTTGCCACCAAACATCCTAAGCCATGCCAGATGCCGCCGCGGTTGAAGGTTCGCACTGCGTCCTTTTGATAGGCCGGCGAAGCCGCCCGGAACAACGCCAGGTTCAGCATCCCGGCGGCCATTCCCAGCGGAAGCAAACCCACCATCCGCCACCAGTCCGGAGCCGGCGGTGGCACCATCGCTAGGTAGACTAACGCGCCACAGGAGAGCAGGCTGCCGAAGACCAGCAGAAACGAAGGCCCCGGACGTACCAGCATAGGCCCCGTCCACACGGTGGATACCACCAGCCCCGCCGCCAGGCTCAAAAAATAGTTCCCCACCACAATGAATTCCGGCGGGTCGCGATAATAGCCCCAGGCGGGCAGGATCGCGCCCAGCAGGGCCATCAGAAAACCGGACAGCAGAAACCCGGCCAAGGCTCTTCCGCCTCCGCCTGAAGGAACCGCCACACTGGGGGACCGAGCAACCACTCGTTCGATTGTAACTTTTGTACTGCCTCTCGCTTCCGCGCGCCCGCGCTCCGGGCTAATATCAGTCAACAGGATCAATAATTATTGAATACGACAGTCACGGTTACCGGCGTCCCGCGGCAATGGCGCCGGCCGCCGAGAGATCCTTTCTCGCCGCCGGAAGCGATAGGTCGATATTCATCCGCGCAAGACCACAGTCGTCTGACGCTCCGCTCGGTCAGCCCGCCCGAACCGACACGGAGCGAGGCGCGAACATCAGGGAATTCGCACGCGGGAGCGGTTTTGACAATCAAGGGCTTCAGGTTTGGGGCTTGAAGTTCATGCCCGATTAAGGTGCGCAAGGAGGTGCGCTTGAAGAGCCCTTCAGCAGCGGCCCCTCGTCCCCCACGCCGCTGGCACGCTGTGTGCCAGCAAAAAGCGCTCGCACACATCGATGCCGCGCCTTCAGATCAAGTCCGATACACCCCCGAGGCCCGAACCATTGCCGGTCGGCGTCGGCTCGATCGATGCAGGTTGAGCCAGCGTTAA
>JAGWQP010000063.1 GCA_028876805.1 Acidobacteriota bacterium
CAATCCCCGGGCATTACGAGTGCAAGGTGTGCGGGATGAGCCACCCTATCCGGGTTTCAAGGGATTCGCTCGACCAGACCCGCGCGGCTGTCGAATCCATGGTCGCCGCCCAACGAGGGGGTCCATCGAGAGCGCGAGCGCGCGTTCGTCGATCGCGAATTCCCGCGTCCCGATCCCCATATTCTTGGCACCTGAAATCTCAAAGTAAGCCAGGGAGTAAACGCGGGCTTCACCTCGAAAACATGCGCTGACCGAGCTAGCCGTCCAGTGCCCTTCGATTCCGGGCTCAGTATTGGGCGACAACATCGTGGGGACTGCGCTACTGGTTGACGTTCCCCGGCCGGAACAAGCGTCTCTGTGCGTGACTGTTCCGACTTCCGGCCGACTGGCTAGCCCGGCAAGGCCGGCGCGAGCACGCGCTCGGCCATCGCGAATTTGAGTTTCTCGATTCCCAGTCCGGTGGCGCTGGAGATCTCAAAGTACGCCATGCCGCGTTCGACGACATGCAGGCGCAGCGCCAACACGCGCGCAGGGTCTTGCGCGACGTCCATCTTGGAAGCCGCCACGAGCATGGGTTTGCTGACGAGGTCTCGGCTGAAGCTGGCGAGTTCGTCCATTACGGTTTCGAAGTCTTGGACCGGGTCGCGGCCGGAAGCTTCGGAAACATCCACCAGGTGAACCAGTAGGCGGGTACGTTCGATGTGCCGCAGGAACTGGATGCCAAGGCCGTGACCTTCATGGGCGCCTTCGATGAGACCGGGGATGTCGGCGACCACGAAGCTGCGGTAATCGGGAAGCTCAACCACGCCCAGGTTGGGTTCAAGAGTGGTAAACGGATAATCGGCGATTTTTGGGCGCGCCGCCGAAAGGCGGGAGATGAGTGTGGACTTGCCGGCATTGGGAAAGCCGACCAGGCCCACATCGGCGAGCAGCTTTAATTCCAGCCGGAGGCGCTTTTCCTCACCGGGGCGGCCGGGTTCGTGCTCGGTCGGTGCCTGATGGGTGGAGGTGGCAAAGCGCGCATTCCCTTTTCCGCCGCGGCCGCCGCTCGCCACGGTGAAGCGCTCGCCCGGGTGCGTGAAGTCGTAGAGGCGGGCGCCCGTTGATTCGTCGTAGACAACGGTTCCGACAGGTACCTGAACCTCCAGGGACTGTCCGTCCGCGCCGGTCCGATTGCTGCCTTCGCCGTGCCGTCCGCGCTCCGCCTTGTGCTCGGGGTTGTAACGGAATTTGAGCAGTGTGTTCTCGTGCTCCGAACTGACGAGAATGACGTCGCCGCCGCGGCCACCGTCGCCGCCGCTCGGTCCGCCGCGCGGGACAAACTTTTCCCGGCGGAAGGCCAAGCAGCCGTTGCCGCCATCGCCGGCCTTGACCAGGATTCGGACTTCATCGATGAACATGGAAAGCCGAGCAGGCCGACGCTGCTCTACGGGTTGAAGGCTAGTCGACCTTGTCGGACGGAGTGATGCTGACGAACTTCCCCATGCGGCCGCGGTCTTTGTACTCGACCACGCCCGTGACCTTGGCGAACAGCGTGTCGTCCTTGCCCCAGCCGACATTGAGGCCCGGCTTGATTCTGGTTCCGCGCTGCCGCACGATCACCGAGCCGCCCGGTACCAACTGGCCGCCGAAAACCTTCACGCCGAGCCGCTGCGAATTCGAGTCACGGCCGTTCCTGGAACTGCCTAATCCCTTCTTGTGCGCCATACCTCACCTACACCGAAATCTCGCCAACCTTCACTTCGGTGAACGACTGGCGATGTCCGATGGTTTTCTTATACTGCTTCTTGCGCTTAAACTTGAAGACGATCACTTTGTCGCCGCGCCCGTTGCCGACGATGGTTCCCTTCACACTAGCGCCGGGAACCAGTTCGCCCGTGTCGCTAAAAGCGGCCTTGGCGGCGAGTTCGACTTGGGAACCAACGTCGCCCAAAATCTTCTCCACGCGGAGGACGTCACCGGGCGTCACGCGGTATTGCTTTCCTCCGGTTTCAATTATGGCGTGCATGCAAAAACCTCGTTTGGGGGCCGGAACACACCGAGTGCGTCGGAACCACTGGAGTAAACTCTAAGTTTACTACAAAGGAACACGGAGACCAAACCAGGAGGTATCGATCCCGTGACGACCATGAAGGCAGTCGCGATGCACGCCTACGGCGGTCCTGAGGTATTGAAATATGAAGACGCGGCCCGGCCGGACCCGGCAACCGGGGAAGTCCTGGTGCGCGTGCACGCGGCTGCGGTCAACCCGGTGGATTGGAAGGTGCGGGCGGGCCACCTAAGGGGTTTCTTGAACTATTCGTTGCCGCTGATACCAGGCTGGGATCTTTCGGGCGTCGTCGAAGCCACGGGCGCGGGCGTGACCGATTGGAAACAGGGCGATGCCGTCTATGCGCGGCCGGATCTCAGGCGGAACGGCGCGTACGCGGAGTACATAGCGGTGAGGGCTTCGGAGTTGGGGCACAAACCCCGATCGATCGATCATGTACAGGCCTCGGCGATTCCCCTGGCGTGCCTGACCGCCTGGCAAGCCCTGTTCGACGCGGGCGGATTGAAAGCCGGACAGCGAGTGCTGATTCATGCCGCAGCAGGCGGCGTCGGCACTTTTGCCGTGCAGCTGGCGAAGTGGAAGGGCGCGCATGTGGTCGGAACGGCTTCGGAGCGCAACCATGCGTTTCTCCGCGAGCTGGGGGCTGATGAGGTGATCGATTACACCAAAACGAATTTCGAAGAGGTGGTGCGCGATGTGGACGTAGTGTTGGACACCCTAGCCGGCCAGACGCGGGATCGCTCGTGGAACGTGCTGAAGAAAGACGGCATCCTGGTGTCGATTCTCGGCCAGCCGTCGCCGGACGACGCGGCCCAACGCGGCGTGAGGGCGGCCGGGGTTTTCGTCGAGCCGAACCAGGCGCAACTGGGGGAGATAGCCAAACTCGTGGACTCCGGGAAATTGCGGCCCATCATCGAGACCGTGATGCCGCTGGCGCAGGCGGCGCGTGCTCATGAAATGAATCAAACCCTGCATACCCGTGGAAAGATCGTGCTGCAGGTGGCGTAACGGAGCAAGAAACATGCAAAAGGTGCGGATCGCCGAGAAACTCGATAGATTCAAGGAGCATTGGAAGCCGAAAATCGTCGGCGAACTCAACGGTCAACTGGTGAAGCTGGTGAAGTTTCAAGGCGACTTCGTCTGGCATCACCACGAGCTCGAGGACGAGATGTTCCTCGTGCTTCATGGCAGTTTCCGCATGGACTACCGCGACGAATCCGGAGCCGAAACGAGCATGGATCTCAGCGAGGGCGAATTCGTGATTGTGCCGCGCGGCATGGAACATCGCCCCTCGGCCGCCCATGAAGTCCATGTCATGCTATTCGAGCCGGCCAGCACGCTGAACACCGGCAACCGACGAACGGCCCAAACCGTCGATGTCCTCGAAACCCTCTGATTCGATCACCATCCGCGTGGCCACGCTTGAAGACACCGAAACGCTGGTCGAGCACCGGCGCGCCATGTTCTTCGACATCGGGTACCAGGACACCGAAGCTTTGGACGGCATGGCCTGCCGATTTCGCGAGTGGGTGCGCCCGAAGATCGAGTCCGGAGAGTATCGAGCCTGGCTCGCGCTCGCCCCGGATGGCTCGGTCACGGCTGGGGCGGCCTTGTGGCTCATGAACTGGCCGCCGATGCCGTTTGCAGTCGGCTCTCCCCGTGGCAACATCCTGAACGTGTACACGAGCCCGGCCCACCGGCACCGCGGTTTGGCGCGGCACCTCATGGGCGTGATCCTCGACTGGTGCCGCGCGAATCGAGTCGAAATCGTGATTCTGCACTCTAGCGACCAAGGGCGTGCCCTCTATGAATCACTGGGTTTTGAGGGGACCCGCGAGATGCGGATCGAGCTGGGGCCGCGAGTCCATCATCCCGGGGATCTCGGCGACCGCTAGTCTAGGCGTCAGAATCTCAGGCCGGTCGCGAAGACGTTGACGGCGTAGAAATACAGCTCGGCATCGAGCGCCCGTTGGATGCTTTCCGCCTTCCGGAAGCCATGTCGCTCGCCGGAGAAAAGCAGATAACCGACCGCGGTGCCTTTGGCGCGGAGAGCATCCACCATCCGCTCGGTCTGGTTGGGCGGGACCACTCGGTCTTCATCGCCCTGAAAAAAAATCACTGGCACCGAGAGCCGCTCGGCGTGAAGCAGCGGCGAGCGCGCGTCGTACAGGTCTTTCCGTTCCGGGTAAGGGCCGATCAGCGAATCGAGGTACCGCGATTCGAATTTGTGCGTATCCTCGGCCAGCCCGGCCAGGTGGCTGACGCCGTAACGGCTGGCGCCACCGCGGAAGAAATCGCGGAACGCCAGCGCGGCCAGGGTGGTGTAGCCACCAGCGCTGCTTCCGGTAATGACCGAGCGGTTGCGATCGACGAGGCCTTTTTCGGCGAGGAAGCGAGCGCCCCTCACGCAGTCATCGACGTCGACAATGCCCCAATTTCCCCTCAGGCGCTGGCGGTACTCGCGACCATAGCCGGTGCTGCCTCCGTAGTTTACATCCAGAACGGAGATGCCGCGGCTGGTCCAGAATTGAACGCGGAGATCGAGTGTCGTGGAGGCTGCCGCAGTCGGACCACCGTGACAGTTGACCAGCAGCGGCGGCCGTTCACCTTCGGGCGCGGTGTAATCGGGATTCGAAGCCGGGTAGTACAGGCCAAACGCGGTGCGCCCGCCTTCGGTGGGGAACTCGATCGGTTCGCCCCCGGTGAAGTAACCCGCCAGCGCGGGGTCATCAGCAACCGTGGTGGCTTTGCGGACGACCGTGGTTTTTCCGGAACCTAGATCGACGGAGACGATGCTGGCCGGTGTTGTCGCTGAGCCGGCGCGGAACAGCACCGTGTCGCCGTCGGCGCGAACCGATGAGAAGTCAGTGTAGGGCGCCTCGATCGGGGTGAGGGTTCCTGAAGCGAGGTCGATGACGGCCAAGCGGCCCAGTCCTTTGGAAATGTAGGAACACACCAGCCGTTGTCGCCCCGCGACCGCGTAGGTGGACATGCCGAGCACCCATTGCGCTTGGCCGAATTCAGCCGGCATGGGCGCGATGGGGTCGGCAGGGGACAAATCGAGACCGCGGCGGTACAGGTTCCACCATCCGGTGCGATCCGACACAAAGAACACGGCGGAGCCATCCGGCGCCCATTCCGGTTGGAAGACAGACTCTTCTAGGCTGCCGCCGAGAACCAATGGCTCACCCGACGGCGCTCCGTCGCCATCGAGTGGTTGGGCATAGAGCATGGTGCCGTCCCAGGGCATGCGCGGGTGATCCCAAGCCAGATAGGCCAGCCAGCGCCCGTCGGGAGAGAGCCGGGGTGACGAGTAAAAATCATGGCCGGCGGCCAGCACCTGGCCGGCTTCGAGAGAGCGGCCGCCGGTATGGATGGCGACGATGGCGTTCACCGGTTCGCGGCTGGATTGCGTGTGATCTTCCCGCACGCCGACCCAGCGCGCACGGCGCTGATCGAGCACGCCGTCGCCGTAGCGCCAGTCTCCTTGGGGGGTGAGAGCCACGGGTTGGCCCAGGTCCGGGCCCATCCGGTAGAGCCGTTGGTCCGAATCATGGGAAAAATAGAGCGTTCCGCCGGCAACAGTCCAGGCGCCACCGCCATACTCATGGACCCGCGTGCGCACATTAAAAGGTGGCGGCGTGAAATCTTCTGCCACACCGCCAGCGCTTTGACGCACCACCACGCTTCGGCCCGCCTCCTGGGGGCGCGATTCGAGCCAGCAGATGTTGGAGCCGTCGATTCGGACTTCCGACAGCCCGATCGAGTGAGCCACGATCAGCTCGGAGGTGACCGGTGATTTCCAGGAACCGTAGGAAGCCAGGTTCATGCCGTCTACGAGTTTGACACGAGTGTTGGTCCTGCTACGCTGGTTAGCGGAATGAAGCGCAGAACCTTCTTTCAGTCGGCAGCGGCCGTTCCGCTGGTGGGCGCGCTCAAGGGCGCCACGGCCCCCTCGCTTGAGACCCGCA
>JAGWQP010000008.1 GCA_028876805.1 Acidobacteriota bacterium
AATCACCAAAGCCGCAGAAAAGGCTGGCATTGACCGCGGCACGCACTACGACTGGCTGAAAGACCCGGAATACCAGCCCATTTTAAGGCAGCTCAATTGCAAGCGGCCGATATGCTCGACGATCTGGCGGTGCGATGAGCCTATCAGGCCTCGAGAAACGAATCACGGTGGCCGGCACGGAGAGGCGACCTGCATCGCGGCGCGTTTCAGGCACTGACCTGTTCTTAGCAAGACGAAGGTCGTCGAGTTTTTGAAGCCGCTGCAGCTTTTGTCGCCGGTGACGCGATGTCTGGTGGTAAATGAGCACGGGCGCTGTCTGAACGAGGACGACGAATAGACAACGTGGTCGAGGCTGCTCTTGCGCAGGGCGGCCGTTCCGATTACTGAATTTCGACGTCTATCTCGGCACGCGGCGAGCGATCCTCAAGCCCGGCGAACGCGTCGAACGACCGATTTCAGTCTTGAGCCGCCTGACCCGAAGAGTCAGCCGCCCATCTCCGATACACTCGCGATCTTCGATCTCGACGGCCTTCGATGCGCGGCTTATAACGCGTTAGGCGCATGTGGTTACCGGGTCTTCCGAAATGCTAGCGGGCCAGTATCTTGAATGTCACTGGCAGACCGGAGGATCTGTGGTACTCGTGTTGCCGACCACGACAGCGACAGTGCGTTGCGGGTTGCCATGTGGAGGGCAGGAACGGAACTCTATGGCAAGCTAACCGCTAACGGCCGTTCAGGTTTCCGTTTAGATGGTGTCCGCAAGCGCGGACAATCCACCTGCCAGTACGGCGACGCCCGTGGCTATCGCCTCAGGCGAAGCATACTCGTCGGGACGATGACTGACGCCGTTGCGGCACGGAATGAAGAGCATCGCAACGGGTGCAATTCTGGCCATGAAGAGCGAATCGTGGTAGGCCCGGCTTACCATACGGCGGTGAGCAATCCACCGTTGATCGCACGCCGAGGCTAAAGCCGCGAGCAGTTCGGGAGAGCAGTGGGCCGGGGGGTCGGAGTTCAGCAGTTGAGTCCGCACGCGAATGCCGCGCTGGCGCGCCACACGCTCACAGGCGGTAGACAGCGCGGCGAGAACGCCATCGCGGCGGGCTTCGTCGATATCCCGCACGTCGACCTCGAGTTTTACACGGCTGGGGACGCTGTTGATGGCACACGGGAAGACCTCACAAACCCCAGTAGTTCCGACCGTATCGATGGCTCCGGTGGCCTTTACGGCGGCTTCGAGCGCCAACGCAATTTCCGAGGCGGCCAGAAAGGCGTCGTGCCGATCCGGCATGAGAAGCGCGCCGGCATGGCCGCCGTCGCCTTCCAGTTCGATGCGTAGGCTCGCGGGAGCGGCTATGGCGGTCACCAGGCCGAGCGGCACGCCTTCTTGTTCGAGCAACCGACCCTGTTCAATGTGGAGCTCCAAAAAGGCGGCGTAATGACCCCAGTCGAGGCGCGCTGTGGAGAGCTGGCCTCGGTACCCGGCGGCTGTGCGCCATTCCCGCAAACGCTGGCCTTGTGAATCGCGAAGTGCCTCATCGGCGGCGCCGTCAAGCGACCCGCAGAGGATGCGGCTTCCCAGGCAGCCGATGCCGAACCGAGTGGGCTCCTCGGCCGTGAACAGCACCAATTCGATTGAGCGGCGCGGACGAAATCCGGAATCGTGGAGCGCGCGGATGGCTTCCAAGCCACCGAGCACACCGACGGTTCCATCGTAGCGGCCGGCATGTGGAATGGCGTCTATATGGGAGCCGGTGGCGACGGCGGGCAATTGGGGATCGCTGCCGGTCCAGCGGGCGAATGTATTGCCGACGGAGTCCTCGCGAATGGAAAGACCAGCTTCCAAACAGAGCCGCTTGACATATGCGCGCGCGCGGAGGTCCTCTTCCGAGAACACCACGCGCGTAACGGCTGGCGCCGGGACGGAGGAGAAAGTCGCCAAACTCTCGAGTTCAGCCGAGAGACGGGCCGAATTGATGTTCACGTCCATCGAGCGAGGTTTCGAAAACAATCATCAAATAACGGCCAGCGGATGGCGATTCCAGTCTTTGTAGATCAGGTATTTCGCAGGGATCTTGCCCAGAGCTCCGAACCATTGTGGACAATACGAAGCCATCCAAATGAAATCCCCCGCCGATACCGAGTACCAGCTCTCTCCGAGGCGGTACACGCCGCCACCGGCCAGC
>JAGWQP010000009.1 GCA_028876805.1 Acidobacteriota bacterium
AACACGGTGTTCGAATCAATCGCCGTGATCGGCGGCAACGTGGTGCGGCTGGGCGCCAGCAGCCGGCCGCAGTCGATAACTCTAACCGTCACCGAGCCGGAATTCTTCAAGGTGCTCGGGATCGCGCCCGCCGTGGGCCGCGCGTTCACGGCTGAAGAGTGTCAGCCGGGACACGACGACGTGCTCCTCGTCAGTCACGCATTCGCCGCCTCTCAATTCGGCGGGCCGCACGAGGCCCTGGGCCGATCGCTCCAACTGAACGGCCGTGAGTTCCACGTCATCGGCGTCATGCCTCACGAATTCGAGCTGAAATCCTGGTTCCCAGCCTCGAGCGAAGCTCTGGCGCCAGTTGCCTGGACGCCGAAGGATGCCGCGGTTCGCGGCAACCACAACTATGCCGTGATCGCACGGCTGCGGCCGGGCGTGACGGTGAACGCCGCGCAAACCGAGATGAATGTCATCTCCAAGCGCCTCGCGAGCACCTACCCGGAAGAAGATCAGGGCTGGGGTGCGACTGTCCGCACGCTGCGCGATGATCTGGTCGGCGATGTCAGGCCTGCGCTGCTGACCTTGCTCGCAGCGGTGAGTTTTGTGCTATTGATCGCCTGCGCCAATACCGCCAACCTGGTGCTAGTCCGAACCGTCGCGCGCCGGAAAGAACTGGCAATCCGGTCCGCGCTGGGCGCGAGCTCTGTCCAGGTCCTCTCTGCCGGGCTGACGGAAACCATGCTGCTTGCGCTTGCCGCGGGAGCGCTCGGGGTACCGCTCGCGCGGTCCGCCCAATCGCTGGTGCTGAACGCCCTGGCAGCCCAACTGCCGCGCGCCCTTGACGTCCGGCTTGACATCCACGTGCTCGCCTTTGCATTTGCTGCATCGGTTTTCACGGGACTGGCGGCCGGCCTGATCGCCGGCTGGCGGCTCACGAAGACTGACCTCAACGAAGAACTGAAACAGGGACTCGGGAAGACCGACGCTTACTCGGGGGGCAGGCGCACACGCGGCATGCTGGTAACAACCGAGGTGGCGCTCGCATTGATGCTGCTCGTCGGAGCGGGGCTGATGGTCCGCAGTCTGTGGGCGCTCCGCGGCGTTGATCCGGGCTTCGTTTCAGCCAACGTGATCACCATGGGAGTGCCGATCCCGAAGCCGGCCAAGGAGGGCGGGCCGGCGGATTTCTACGCCGACTTCCTGCCACAGGTGCGGAACCTCGCCGGCGTTGTCTCTGCGGCGGCAGTGGACGTGCTGCCGCTCAGCGACAACGGCTCGCAGCAACCGCTGGTCATCGAAGGCCGGCCGGCCGAGGTGTTCGCGCTCCAGCCCACAGTCGCGGTGCGGCATGCGACACCCGGATATTTCCAGACAATGCGCATCCCGCTCATTGCCGGCCGCGACTTCATCGAAGACGACACGATTCCTCGAAAAGATCGCGGCTCGGTGGTGATCAGCCGGTCCATGGCCCGCCAGTTCTGGCCGGACGAGAATCCGATCGGCAAGCATCTGCGGCTTTCGTTTTCGCCCCAGATGCGGCGCGAAGTCGTCGGTGTGGTCGCCGACGTCAAGGAGCGGGGGCTGGACGTCCTCGATCCCGTGGCGATGCTATACGCCCCACTGCCGGCGAACGAGTTTGGCAATATGACGCTGGTTGCGAGGGCCAGCGGCGACCCAGCGGCTCTGGTTTCTCCGATCACACGAGTGCTCGAAGGGATCAATCCGGAACTTACTGTGCGGAAGCCCACGTCGATGGATGAACTCGTCGCAACTTCGCTTTCGCAGCATCGCTTCAGCATGCTGCTTTTTGTCGCCCTGGCCTTACTGGCGTTTATTCTTGCCGCGGTGGGAATCTATAGTGTGCTCGCCTACAGCGTGCGTAGCCGGACTCCCGAGATCAGCGTCCGGATGGCGCTTGGTGCGCGAATCGGCGATGTTCTGCGGTTGGTGGTGGCGGACGGCATGAAACCGGCACTGGCGGGCATCGCCCTGGGAGCACTCGGCGCTTCGTTTCTGGCCAGACTGCTGTCGAGACTGATCTACGGAGTCAGCCCGACCGACCCAATGACCTTTGGCGCAGTGGCGTTGCTCGTGGCAGCGGTGGCACTGGCGGCGTGCATGATCCCGGCGTGGCAGGCAACACGAGTGGAGCCGGTCGAGGCACTGCGGAGCGAATAATCGGAGGCAGGGCTAGCTTGCGGTGTCTTGACAACCGCCACAGATGCCACAGGATTTTGTACAGCTTGTTGTTCCGTCTCCCATTCATCCAAGGCGTGTCACCCGTGGCTGGTCCCCGAGTCCGCACGAGTATACAACGAAATCGTCCGATTTACGGGGCCTGAGGTGAATGCGCCCAGAATGACTCAGGGGATTCCCGGGGCTGTTGCCCTTTGCTCGAGGACTCGCATCACGTGCTCCAGCCGGCAGGGTGATATCCCCGTACCGGCGATCGTGACACCCGGGTCGCTGTGAATATCGAAGCTTTGGTCGGCGTGTTCCATGTCCAACCCGAATTCGACGCTCATCGTCAGCAGAGGGTTGCTGGAGGCACAAGATCAAGGCAGAGATTGCGGGTGACCGGGCGGGGGATCTTCTTAGGGCAACGAGAGAGTACCAACCCGCAAAACCGCTGTGATTGCCGCTCCGCCCGCCCTCCCGATAACCCGACAGATCCAGAGGCGGCACGTCATCGCTTTCTCTCTAGTGGCAACCGGACCTGAAACCTTGTCTCCCCGCCACGGGACTCGAACCGCACGTTTCCGCTGTGTTCGCGCACGATGCGATGCACAATATCGAGCCCCAAGCCCGTGCCTTCTCCCACTTCTTTGGTGGTGAAAAACGGATCGAAGATTCGGCTCTGGATCTCTGGCGCTATACCTGACCCGTTATCGACCACTTCCACCAGAGCGAAATCGACCTCGCGCGCCGTGCGTATCCGCAGCTCGCCCTTGCCGTTCATCGCTTCAATGGCATTGATGATCAGATTGGTCCAAACCTGGTTCAACTCACTGGGACGCGCGCAGATCCGAGGAAGCGTACGGTCGTATAACCGGATCACCTCAATGCCCGACTTCAGCCGGTGCCTGAGCATTACGAGCGTGGATTCCAGCCCCTGATGCAGATCCACCTCTTGCACGAGACCCTGGTCCATGTAGGAATATTCCTTGATAGCTTTGACCAATTCGGAGATGCGCGAGGCGCTGTTTTCGATTTGGTCGACCAGGCTGCCAACCAGCAGAGTGTAGCTGACCCTCCGGAAAATATCGCCGAGTGCGTTAGAGGGAAATGGCTGCGCAATTTCCTCGAGTTGACCGGCACTGAGGCCGGCTTCCGCCAGGTTTGGGGCGATCGTCCAGCTCTCGGTGACACCGTGCCCGTCCAGCCAATCGGCGATTGCCTGCTCGCGATCGCTTTGCTCCAGTGGATCGGGACGAGAACTGCTGGCGCAGTTCAGCCATTCAACTTCGAGCGCAGCCAACGCCGCCAGCTGCCGCTCATCGAGCAGCTGGTGATTGAGCCGGAGATTGGCCTCGCTTAATCGGGTCACTGCTTCACGCAGGCTCTCGGCGCCGCGCCGGACGGCGGAGGCCGGATTATTCAGCTCATGCGCCAACCCGGCCGACAGCTTCCCCAGCGACATCAGCTTCTCCTGCTGTTCGACAATGCGGGTGTTCTCGCGAATGCGATCAGACATGATCTCGACCAGGCGCTGTCCCAACTCCGGAGACTTCTGGAGCATTTCGGGGAAAAATTTCGTGGAGAGGCTGGCGATGCGGCTCGGGACCACAGCATACGCCGTAGCAGGATAATTCTTGAGCCGGGAATAAGGCAGCATCCCGGTAATCTGCGGTCCATGGAGTCGAAAGGGCATCCCGGTGTCACCCTGGCGCCGGAACTCCCCTTCCAGGACAATGAACATGCGGTCGGCAGGCGCGCCCGCTTGTACCAGCACATCACCCGGCGCGTACTCTGTCACCTCCACGTGCTCCGCCAGCCATTCGATCACCTCGGTGGCCAGATCGGCTAGCTGTGGAACGCGGCGGAGATCGGCTTCCAGATTGGCGGTTTGGTCGCTCACATCACACCTTCGCCAGATACTGATGCACAAACTGGATTGCTATGGACCCCTCGCCCACGCCAGAAGCCACACGCTTCACCGAGCCGTGGCGCACATCCCCCACCGCAAAAACTCCCGGAAGACTGGTTTCGAGTAGCGTCGGATCGCGGTCGAGGAGCCAGCCTTTGGGGCGCTGTCCGTTGAGGAACAGATCGGGGCCGGTGAGGATGAATCCGCGCCCATCGCGGGCCACCACGCCCTCCAGCCAATCCGTGCCCGGCTCGGCGCCGATGAAGACAAATACAGAGAAAGCGGGAGTCTTGTCCACTTCACCGGTTCTGTCGCAGCGGACCGAGATTGCTTCCAGCCTGTCAGCGCCATGGGCCTCCACCAGTTGCACACCATATTGCACTTCGATATTTGGCTTGCGGGCACATTCGTCGATCAGGTACTTGGACATGGATGTGGAGAGCGACTCGCCGCGCACCAGCATGATGACACGCCGCGCGTAACCAGCAAAATTCATCGCCGCCTGGCCCGCAGAGTTGGCGCCGCCGATGACGAAAACGTCTTCGTCCTTACACGAAGCAGCCTCGAAGGCACCCGCGCCATAATAGATGCCGGCACCGGTGAGACGATCCGCTCCAGGCACATTCAGTTTGCGCCATTGCACGCCTGTTGCGATCAGCACGGCGTGAGAGGAAAGCCGGCCGCCATCCTGCAGGGACGTTACGCGATACGACCCGTCCGCCTGCAGCGCCACCGCACGCTGGGGCGCGAGAATGTCGGCGCCGAATCGTTTCGCCTGCGCTACTGCACGACGAGTGAGGTCGGCCCCGCTGAGGCCGGAGGGAAACCCAAGATAGTTTTCAATGCGCGAGCTCAACCCGGCTTGGCCGCCGGGTGCATCGCGCTCCACGACTACCGTGCGGAGTCCCTCGGAGGCACCGTAGACCGCGGCTGCAAGGCCTGCTGGCCCGCCACCCAGGATCACCAGATCGTAAAACTCCTGGTCGGAGCGAGTGCGCAGGCCGATGCGATCCGCGATCTGGGAGGGGTCCGGTTGAGCGATGCGCTCCCCATCGGGAAACAGCAGCACGGGGAGCTTTATGTCCTCGGTTTCCACCGACTGCAGGGCACGCCGGACCTCCGCATCGCGCTCCGCCGCCTCCACGTCAAGCCATTGGTAGGGCACGTGGTTGCGGGCCAGAAACTCACGGAGAGCGTAGGACTGCGGCGACCAGCGCGTACCTAAAAGTCGAATCCCCTCAAAGGCCGGCCGGAACGCCGCTTGCCATTCGTCTAGCAGATCGTCCAGCACAGGGTAGAGATTGTTTTCGGGCGGGGTCCAAGGTTTCAGCAGGTAGTGATGCAGCTTGATCTCATTGATCGCCTGAATGGCGGCATCCGTATCGGCGTAGGCTGTGAGCAGGACCCGTTTCGCATCGGGGTAAACCTGGAGGGCATGCTTCAGGAATTCGATGCCAGTCATTTGCGGCATGCGGTGATCCACTAACAGCAACGCCAGCGGCTCGTTGCGCCGCTGCAAGCGCCGCAGCAGGTCGAGCGCAGCGGTACCCGAGCCGGCGGACACGATACGGTAGTGCTGAGCATATTGGCGGCGCAGATCGCGCTCGATCGAATGGAGTACGTCCGAATCGTCATCGACGGTGAGAAGGACCGGCTTGGCCATTTCTAATTAGACGCAATGGGACGGGCAAACGATTGTTTCTTCTCGAGGAGTCGGTCGCGCGGCCTCAGAGAGGGGGTCAAACACATAGCATGACACCCTGCTGCCGCCCGCAAACACATCGGCGAAAGCGTCGCCAGACCCCCCTTTTGCCCGCCGGCTTTGGCCGGAGCGCGGCCATTCGCCATTATCGCACCCATTGAGCGAACCGCCTGTCTAGGTAGTCTACGATTCGGGGCCAACAGGTGCTTCAAGATGGGGGCACTCTCATTGCTGTTTGGCATTCCGATTCTGTTTCGACCCGGCGTCGGCCGATTGGCCACTGTCCTATGGATAGGCGTGCATGCGTTTCTATTCGGAATCTCTTTGCTTGCCCTGGCATTTCGGCTTCGGGGGCACCAGCAAGTCATCGTGCCACCAAAGTAGCGGCGACTCGCATGATTCTTCGGTAGTTCCGTCCTGGGCTCCGGTTCAAAGTCCAACTGCTCCGGCAAAATTGCCACTCTAGGGTTTCGGACTCTGCGAGCCTATCCCCTCCCACTCGAGGATGTGGGCCAGTGCCTCGGCGGCCGGAACCGCCTCTGTGTAACCGAGTTCAGTGCGGATGCGCGTGGTGTCGTAAGCCAGGTGATGGGCGAAGTCATACGGCAGCCGGTCGGCTTCCGGCAGTTCGGACGCTGACACTTGACGGATGTGGCCGCCCCAACCGGCCACGCGAGCAAATGCCGCCAGGCGCTCCGCCATGGTGGGCGTGCAGGATTCGCCAACGTTATAGATCGATCCCGCGGCGATCGGGTGCGTCGCCGCCAAAACCACGGCTTCAGCCACGTCCTCGGCCAAACCGTGGGTCCAGCGCCATTCCGACCAGCTCTCCTGAATGCGGAGCTCCGTCTCTCCGCACACGATCGGCTTCAGCCAGCGATGAAACCGGCGGTATTCGTTCGGACCCAGAACCGCGGGAAAGCGGAGGATTGTAGCCGGCAAATCCGTCTGACTCATGACAGCCTGTTCGACAAGGATTTTCTCGTAACGCGCCATCCAGTGGTCGGGGCTCGGGGCCTTCTCGCGGTACGGATAACGTGATTTGCGCAAGGGCGCATTCTCGGCGAGAGGGATGGGGTCCGGCGGACCAGCCTCCCGGCCGTGAAAGCACCCATAGGCGCGGTAAACATCGCCGCTAGAAATCACCACGGCGCGACCGGCCACGCCGCGGAACGTGTCGACGAAGGATTGAGCGTCGGCTTCGGTCATGGCCCACATGTCGACCACCACGTCGGGCGGAGGATGAAGCAATTCGCGGGGCGGATGCGCCAAGTCCCCGTGCAGGTGGCGCACCCCCACCGGGAGTTCGGCTTCGTGCTCTCCCCGGTGGAAGACCGTGACTGTGTGGCCGAGCGCGTGGAGGCGCCGCACAGCGTAGGGACCAGTGAGCGAGGTGCCCCCCAGCATCAGTACACGCATCGCCCCTCCCCTCCCTGTTTACCATGGCGAGATGCTCCGACTCGAAGACCGTGCCTGTCTTGCTTTTCCTGGTGGCGTGTTCTCGGAAAGGCCCATAGGGAGGTGATTGCTCCCAGAAGCTCCGCACCGGCAGGGGATTTGCGCCTCCTCACCGGGGCGGAGCGGATTTCTCGGAGCATTCATGAAGCACTCGGTCATGCTTTGCGAACGCTGCGCTTATATCGTTTGATCGACATCGCAGCAGCGATCTCAACAACTCATTGAACCGAGTAACCTGCATTCCCTAAGCGGCGCAGAATGCAGGGGATCGTGGCCGCGGGCCTCCCCGCGAACATCAGCGAGCAGCCTGCGTGAGGGTTCAGAATAGAATGCGCAGCATCATTTGAATCGTCCGCGGACCCGCTTGCTGGGTCTGCTGACTCTGACTAATCAGTCCAAAGGCGGTGCTTCCAACGTTCATATTGGGAACGCCCTTATTCAGGATGTTGAAGAGGTTCGCGAACTGCGC
>JAGWQP010000001.1 GCA_028876805.1 Acidobacteriota bacterium
GTGGTTGACGAACATTTTCGCGGGCGTCGGGATCAGTCCGACCCAAGGCTCGGTTTGCGCCCGAGCTGCTCGGGCTGAAGAACGTGACCTTTCTGCGGACGCCTATACCCTGACTCAACTCCGTTATGAGCTGGAAAGGAGAGCCCAAGGTTACCATCGTTCGCCGTGTAAGCCGGTCGGCGCTGTGCCTTGCGGTGCGTCGGTCCGAACTCGCGCCAGTCGATGGTGTGATGTGGTCCGCGGCGTGCGTGAAGTATGCCGAACCGGTAGAGGCTCGGGCTTCGAGCCATACTGAAGAGAGATGCCTGAACCCCAAGCCGCTGTTGCGATTGTACATGCTCAGGGACCAGAAGAATCCGTGCTCCTCATTCGCCGCACGGAGAGGGAGGAAGACCCTTGGTCCGGACACTGGTCTTTTCCCGGCGGTCGGCACGATCGGGAAGATCGGGATCTGCTCGACACAGCTTTGCGCGAGTTAGCGGAAGAATGCGGCATCCAGCTCGCACGCGAGCAGATGGAGTTGGCCTTACCTCCCACGAATGCGGGCAGGCGTCTCGGTCATCAGCTCCTTGTGGCGCCGTTTCTGTTCCGAGTCAGGGAAGTGCTTGGGACCGACCTCGATCCGCGCGAAGCGGCCGAGGCTCTGTGGATTCCCTTACGCTGGTTGCGGGACCCGGCGAGGCACACCTTGCTGCCGGTTCCCCGGCTGCCGAAAGACCTGGCATTCCCCGCCATCGACCTGGCCGGCCCACCGTTGTGGGGGTTTACCTACCGAGTCATCACCGAGTGGCTGGGGCTGCACCCGCGGCAGTCCTCGACTGAGGATGCGGGCTTCTTGGCGGCCTGCGATCTGTTGGAGTTCCTGCTTGCGCAGGGGCTGGCGCTGCGGCACGGATGGTCCGACCCGGAACCGGGCGCACGAAATGTAAGGAAAGTCGCTTCTGTGGAAGGCGAGATCCCGGTATCGGTTGTGTTGCGCCATTTCTCAGAGCCGCGCTCGCGTTTTCCGGGCGTGAATGCGATCGAGGTTCGGTCCGATCACGCACGCGTGGTGGGGCTGGCGCTGGAGGAGTATCTGATTCAAGCCGGGTGAGCCGGGTGGCAGACGTTCTTTTACCAGTCCACGGGTTTGCCGGGTTCCAACTCCCACACGTCGCCTTCGCCCGCGGTCAACAGCTTTCGCAGTTGGTCCGGCCGCCCGCTCAACGGCGGAAACGTGCCGAAGTGCATGGGAATGACTTTCTTTGGCCTGAGCATTTTGCAGGCAGCCGCGGCCTCTCGCGGGCTCATTGTGAACAGGTCTCCAATCGGCAGAAAGACCAATTCCGGCCGGTACAACTGCTGGATCAACTGCATATCCGAAAAAACGTTGGTGTCGCCGGCAAAATAGACCGTGCGGCCGTCGGACAGGTCGAGGACATATCCGGACGCCTCACCGCCGTAGATGATCTTACCCTCGTCGAGTATGCCGCAACTGTGAACCGCGTGCGTCATGGTGAAGGTAACCTCGCCCACTTTCTGCGAACCACCCTTGTTCATCGGGCGGGTGTTAGAGACGCCTTTTGATTCCAGCCAGTGACAGGTTTCGTAAATCGCCACGACTTCTGGCTTGAATTTGCCGGCGATCGGCACGGCGTCGTGGATGTGATCGAAGTGGCCGTGCGTGATGCACATGGTGTCTACGCGCGGAATTTCAAAGCCCGCGGGATAAGCCGGGTTGCCGTCGGTCCATGGGTCCATCAGAACAACGTGGCCGGAAGGAAGGCGAAGCAGGAACGTACCATGTCCAAGCCAGGTGATTTGCATACACGTGATTATACGCGTCGGAGGTTGCCGGATTGGTGAGCGTGCGACCGACAGTTACAACAGATCGGCCGCGCTAAAGAAGAACTGAAGCTCGGTCTGGGCCGTCGCGGGGGCGTCGGAGCCGTGGATGCAGTTACGCTCGATATTGGACGCAAAGCGCTTTCGTATGGTGCCCTCGGCGGCCTTGGCCGGGTCGGTGGCGCCCATCACCTCGCGCAAAGCCGCGATGGCGTTCTCGCGCTCAAGCGCCATGACGATGATGGGGCCTTCGGTCATGAACTTCACCAGACCCTCGAAGAACGGCCGCACCCGGTGCACGGCGTAGAACCCCCGGGCTTGAGAATCCGTCAGCCGAAGCATTCGCATCGCCAGGATTCGAAATCCGGCCTTCTGGATCATCGCCAGAATCTCACCAGCCTGGCCCGCGGCCACGGCGTCGGGTTTGATGGCAGAGAACGTACGTTCCACACTCATAGGCGGCTTTGTACTTTTTCTCCCAACTCAGCCGGGGAAGCGCAGACGGTGATGCCGGCATTCTTCATAGCTTGAATCTTGTCGGACGCTTTGCCGGAACCGCCTGAAATAATGGCACCGGCATGCCCCATGCGCCGTCCCGGGGGGGCGGTCTGGCCGGCGATAAATCCAATGACCGGCTTGTTGACGCTGGATCGGATGTACTCCGCGGCGGTTTCTTCGGCGTTGCCGCCGATCTCGCCGATCATGATGATGGCGTGAGTATCGGGATCTTGATTGAAGAGCGTCAATGCGTCCACGAAGTTGGTGCCGATGATCGGGTCGCCGCCGATGCCAATACAGGTAGACTGGCCGATGCCCAGCTTGGTGAGCTGGCCGACGGCTTCGTAGGTGAGAGTGCCCGAACGCGAGACGACGCCGACGTGACCCTCCATGTGGATGTGGGCCGGCATGATTCCGATCTTGCATTGTCCGGGCGAAATGATGCCGGGGCAGTTCGGCCCGATGAGGCGCGTTTTCTTTCCCTGTAGAAACTCCCAGGCGCGAACCATGTCGAGCGTGGGAATACCTTCGGTGATACAAACGACCAGGGCGATCCCCGCATCGGCGGCTTCCATGATTGCATCGGCGGCGAAAGGCGGCGGTACAAAGATCACCGACGAGTTGGCGCCGGTCGCGGTCACGGCGCGCGCGACAGTGTCGAACACCGGCAGATCCAAGTGCCTGGTGCCGCCTTTGCCGGGTGTGACGCCGCCCACCACTTTGGTTCCGTACTGAATGGCCTGCTGCGCGTGAAAAGTTCCTTCCTTGCCGGTGAATCCCTGAACAATCAGTCGGGTATTTTGATCTACGAGTATGCTCATTGGTCTTCGCCGTCAGCCGGGGCGCTAGTGAGCGGCAAGTCTGACGACCTTCTCGGCTGCGTCGCGCATATCCTGCCCGACGCTGAAGTTGAACCCCGATTCGAGCAGAATCTTGCGGCCCTGGTCGACGTTGGTCCCTTCCATGCGCACGACGATGGGTACTTTGAGGTTCAAATCGCGCGCCGCGGCCACGACCCCGGTGGCCAGCGTGTCGCATCGCAGGATACCGCCGAAGATATTGATGAGCACGGCCTTGACGTTTTTATCAGAAATCAGAATCCGAAAGGCGTTTTTGACCTGGTCGGCGCTGGCTCCGCCGCCGACATCGAGGAAATTCGCGGGGCTTCCACCCGCGTACTTGATGATGTCCATCGTCGCCATGGCTAGGCCCGCTCCGTTCACCATGCACCCGACGGTGCCCTCGAGCTTGATGTAATTCAAGCCGTGCTTGGAGGCCTCGACTTCCAGCGGGTCCTCTTCGTTGATGTCGCGAAGCTCCAGCAGATTCTTATGCCGATAGAGGGCGTTGTCATCGAAGTTGATCTTGGCGTCGAGAGCAACGGCTCGGCCGTCTTTGGTCAGGATGAACGGATTGATTTCGGCGAGCGAGGCGTCGGTCGCGACGTAGGCTTTAGCGAGCGCTGTCATCGCGGCCGCCGCCGCATTGACGCTGGTTGGTGGGATTCCCATTCCGAAGGCGAGCTTGCGGGCCTGGTAGGCTGCCAGACCGGTCGCGGGTTCGAAGCTCTCCTTGAGAATCAACTCCGGGGTTTTCGCGGCCACTTCTTCGATCTCCATGCCGCCGGCGGCGGACGCCATGAAGACAGGCTTCGCTTGGACGCGGTCCAGCACAATGCCGAGGTAGAGTTCACGCTCGATCGGCAGCGTCTCTTCCACAAGCAGCCTCTCGACCACACGCCCCTCTGGCCCGGTCTGGTGCGTGACCAGCCTCATGCCCAGCATCTTATCCGCGATGGCGGCGGCCTCGGAGGCGTCCCGGGCGACCTTGACTCCGCCTCCCTTTCCTCTTCCGCCGGCGTGAATCTGCGCCTTGACCACCACGCTGCCACCGACCTTCTTGGCGGCAGCCTCGGCTTCCTCCACGGTGAAGGCTACCTCGCCGCGAGGAACCGGAACGTGATACTGGGCCAGGATCGCCTTGGCCTGATACTCGTGAATTTTCACTGGAAAATCTGCTGTGCCAGAGTGTCGACGAAACTAGAAGGTCCAATATAGCATGTCCGTACTGCCGCACCTCGAATGACTCCGGTCGGGCCGCCACGGATCGGCGTGGGCGTGTCGGCGTGAATCTCCGGTGTGCTAGGATGGCCAAAAACCAGGCGTTTCGCTACTCTATGTCGCTATTGCCGTACCTCGAACGCGTTGTGGAACGGGGGAGTCTCTGTGCGGCGGAGGCCATGGCGGCCATGGAGACGATCTTGTCCGGGGGGGCCAGCCAGCCTCAGATCGCTGCCTTTCTGGTGGCGCTGCGCATGAAGGGCGAGACCGTGGAGGAGCTCGTAGGCTTCGCGCGCGCCATGCGGCGGATGGCGGTTCGGGTGGATCCGCAACTTCACGGCGAGCCTCTGCTCGATACCTGCGGCACGGGCGGCGACAGCTCGGGAACCTTCAACATTTCCACGATTGCCGCGTTTGTGGTGGCCGGGGCTGGTGTTCACGTGGCCAAGCACGGCAACCGGTCGATTACGAGCCAGTGCGGCAGCGCGGACCTGCTCGAATCGATGGGCATTTCTATTGCGGTTTCACCTGAGGATGTCGCGCGCGCCATCCGCGAGATCGGCATCGGATTTCTGTTCGCACCCGCTCTCCATACGGCGATGAAGCATGCGCATCCGGTGCGTATCGACCTCAGGCTGCGGACCATTTTCAATCTGCTGGGGCCGCTCACCAACCCGGCCGGTGCGGATCGACAGTTGGTTGGGGCGCCCTCGGCGAGAGCCGCCGAGCTGATGGCGGGCGCGCTCGCGGAATTAGGCTTGGGACGCGGTTTTGTCGTTCACGGCTCGGACGGCTTGGATGAAATCACCACCACGGGCCCAACGCTTGTCTTCGAAGTTCGCGACGCCGCGGTAACCCGCGTCACGCTGTGGCCCAAGGACTTCGGGGTGGCCGAGGTCAAGCCGGAGGAGTTGCGAGGCGGCGACAGGCAGCGGAACCTCGCCCTTGCGCAGGAGGTCCTTGGGGGCTGCCCGGGTGCTCCCCGCGATATTGTGCTGGTGAACGCCAGCGCGGGCCTGGTAGCTGCCGGCCGCGCGGCTTCTTTCCTCGAAGGCATGAACTTGGCTGCCGCTTCCATCGACAGCGGTGCCGCCAAAGCCAAGGCCGAGGCTCTGGCGCGGTTTAGCCCACACCCGAATAGCGCTTAAAAATCTGCGGGAGGTTTTGCGAAAAAGCCGAGCGGGCCATCACCATGTCGCAGCCGGCTTCCTGCGCGTTTTGCTTGAGCTCCACTTGCACGTGCGACAGGTATCCGATGAGGTTGATGCCCTTGGTTTCGGGGGCGACCTTAAGCCGGGTAATGAGACTCAGCGGCTCAACGCTGTCGAAATTGAGGTCGAAAATGATGAGCGCCGGCTTTTCGTGATGGGCCTTTTCGATCACCTGCGCTGCTTCTTTGACGAACTCGAGCGCCAGGTTGGCGCGCTTGGCCGCTTCGGAGAGTTTGACTGAGAAAAACAGGTCGCTGACGACGGCCAGGATTCTCTTCGATCCCTGATTCTGCATAGCAACGATCGCTTTCGCGAAATTTCTTGTCTTTGAAAACTAGGAGGCGGGAAGCAATGATTCTACCATGGAATCTATGGATGTCCACACGTGGTCTCGACCGGACCTGGTCCGCATCCGCCATCTCGAACTCGATCTCGACGTGCGCTTCGACCGAAAGATGCTCGACGGCTCGGTAACCTTGCGCTTCGATCCGACGGCACACGACGAGCTGGTCCTCGATACACGGGATCTCGAAATTCATTCGGTCGAGAATGCGGCCGGGTTCAAGTTGGGCGAGCGCGATCGAATCCTGGGCACTCCGCTCAGGATCCGGTTGTCTCCGGGTAGTTCCTGGGTGCGCGTCGTCTACTCGACTTCTCCTCAAGCCTCCGGGTTGCAATGGCTGGAGCCGCCCCAGACCGCCGGGAAACGGCACCCGTTCTTGTACACGCAGTCGCAGGCCATTCATGCCCGGAGCTGGATCCCCCTGCAGGACTCGCCCGCGGTCCGCGTGACCTTCCAGGGGCGCGTCCGCACGCCCGCCGGCCTCCACGCGGTGATGGCCGCAGAGAGGGCCGGCGAACATTTCGAGATGAACCATCCCGTGCCCTCCTACCTAATCGCGCTCGCGGCGGGCGCCCTGGAGTTTCGTCAGTTGGGAGAGCGGTGCGGCGTATTGGCCGAGCCGCCTCTCGTTGACGCCGCCGCGCGGGAGTTTGCCGACACCGAGGCTATGATCCGCGCGGTGGAAGAAATGTTCGGGCCCTACCGCTGGGGGCGCTACGACCTGCTCGTGCTGCCTCCGAGCTTTCCGTTCGGCGGCATGGAGAACCCGTGCCTGACATTTGCCACGTCCACGATTCTGGCCGGCGACAAGAGCTTGGTTTCGCTGGTAGCGCATGAACTGGCTCACTCCTGGTCCGGCAACTTGGTCAGCAATGCCACATGGAGCGATTTCTGGCTCAACGAGGGCTTCACCGTCTACCTGGAGCGGCGCATTGTGGAGAAAGTGTACGGCCGCGAGCGGGGGGAGATGGAAGCCGTGCTGGGACGGCGCGAACTCGATCGGGAGATGGCCAACTTGCAGGAATCTGACCGTGTGCTGCATATCGAACTCGAGGGCCGGGATCCCGACGACGGCTGCACGCTGGTTCCCTACGAGAAAGGCGCTCTGTTGCTTCGCACCATCGAGCAGGAGGTGGGCCGTGAGCGGTTCGACGCGTTTCTGCGTTCTTATTTCGATCACTTCGCTTTTCGGAGCATCACCACCGCCGATTTTCTGGATTACCTGCGACGCGAACTCCCCCTCAAGACGTTGCTCGACCCCTGGATCTTCCAGCCTGGGGTTCCGCCCGGTGCCGCTGATCCGCACTCCGACGCGTTCGAACGCATCGAAGACGCGGCGGCGCGATGGCAGCAAGGTCAGCAGGTCGATACCCGCGACTGGACCACGCAGTCGTGGCTTCATTTCTTGCGCATGCTGGACCCTCCGGACATGGCGCGGCTGGATCGCGAGTTTCGTCTCGGCGAATCGGGCAACTCGGAGATTCTCCATCAGTATTTGCTGATGGCGGTACGCGCCGGCCATCGGCCGGCATTTCCACGGCTGGTAGAGTTCCTCAACTCCGTCGGTCGGCGCAAGTTTTTGAAGCCGCTCTACACCGAACTGATGAAAACGCCGGAGGGCGAGCGACAGGCGCGGCAGATTTATCAGAGCGCGCGGCAGGGATATCACCCCATTACCCAAGTCACTCTGGACGCGATCGTTGGTGGCGAATAATAGAGGGGTGCCCCTCCTTGAGCTCGACCCAAACGGCCTCTACTGTGCCGCGGGGGACTTTTATATTGACCCCTGGGGCTCTGTAGGGCGGGCGGTGGTAACGCACGCTCACTCCGACCATGCGACGCCGGGCTCCCAGGCATATCTGACCGCTCGCGACGGCGAGGCGGTGCTGCGTGCGCGAGTAGGGCCGGAGGTGCCCATCCAGGCGACCGCGTACGGCGAAGAGCTGACAATGGGCGGCGTTCGCATCTCTCTGCATCCGGCTGGCCACGTTTTGGGATCGGCACAGGTTCGCATCGAACGCGGCGGCGAAGTGTGGGTGGTCTCCGGCGATTACAAGCTGGCTTCCGATCCCACGTGTGCCCCCTTCGAGCCGCTGCGCTGCCATGTCTTCGTGACCGAGTCCACTTTCGGCTTGCCGATTTTTCGTTGGCCGGATGCCAGCCAGGTAATCAGTGCCATCCACGCCTGGTGGCGCGCCAACCAGCAACTACGGCGGGCCAGTGTGTTGTTCGCCCATCCGTTGGGCAAAGCCCAACGGCTGCTGGCGTGCGTAGATCCGTCGGTCGGACCCATCTATACCCACGGTGCCGTCGAACGCATGAATCACTTGTACCGCGAGCAGGGAATTGTTCTTGCGCCGACAACTCATGCCGCGGCGGGCAGTCGCTGGGACGGTGCGCTCATTGTAGCCCCTCCATCCTGCCATGGCACGGCCTGGGAACGCCGCTTTGGCGAATTCTCGACCGCATTCGCCTCCGGCTGGATGCGCATTCGCGGGACGCGTCGCAGGCGGTCGCTCGATCGGGGCTTTGTGATTTCGGACCATGCCGATTGGCCCGGGCTGCTGCGCGCGGTGGAGGAAACACGGGCGGATTGCGTTTGGGTCACCCACGGTTATCGCGCCCCGCTTGTCCGTTGGCTGGCTGAGCACGGGCAAAAAGCGCTCGCCGTGGAGGCTCACTTCGAAGGCGAGCGCGATGAGCCAGTCGAGGAGGCCGGCGAGTGAAGGATTTTGCAGAGCTCTACGCTGCTCTCGATCGAACCACCAGGACCAATGACAAAGTGGCGACCTTGATCCGGTATTTGAAAGCGGCGCCGCCCGAGGACGCCGCGTGGGCCGTTCACTTCTTGATCGGCCGCCGCCCGAAACGTCTGCTTCCTTCGCGCAGGCTGGCGGAATGGGCTGTGGAAGAGGCGGGGATTCCCGATTGGCTGTTCGGCGAATGTTACCAGGCCGTGGGTGATTTCGCCGAAACGATGGCCCTGCTCCAGGCGCCCGCGGCCACGTCGAGTGACCGGCCGTTGCGCTACTGGGTCGAAGATCGGCTGCTTCCGTTGCGCGATGTTGACGACCAGACGCGCCGCGCCCGTGTGGTGTCGGCCTGGCGTGAGATGGACGAAGGCCAACGCTTCGCCTGGAATAAGTTGATCACCGGGGAGTTTCGCGTGGGGGTCTCGCAGCGCTTGGTGTTTCGTGCCGTGGCGGAGGTCGCCGGCACGACTCCGGAAGCGGTCGCGCACCGGCTGATGGGCGAATGGCAGCCCACGGCCGAGTTCTGGCGCCAGCTTCTGGCCGAGGACGCGCCCAACGCCGATTTGAGCCGCCCCTATCCGTTCTGCCTGGCCTATCCGCTCGAAGGGTCGGTAGAAGCCTTGGGCGACCTCGGCGCGTGGCAGGTTGAATGGAAATACGACGGCATTCGAGCCCAGTTGATTCGGCGCCAGTGGCAGACCTTCATCTGGTCGCGCGGCGAAGAGCTGGTGACCGGCCGTTTTCCGGAGCTCCAAGCTCTCGGTGCGCTGCTGCCGGAAGGGACCGTGATCGACGGCGAAATCCTGCCATGGAAGCAAGGCGAGCCCCTGCCGTTTGGCCAGATGCAGCGCCGCATCGGACGCAAAGTGCTCGGTCCGAAAATTCTGGCGGAGGTGCCGGTGGTCCTGGTCGGCTTCGATTTGCTGGAGTTCCAAGGAGAGGACGTGCGGTCGCGGCCGCTCGCCTGGCGGCGCGCGGAACTTGAGAAGCTCGCACCGCCCGCCAGCGCCCTGGTGCTATCGCCGGTTGTCGAAGCAACGTCGTGGGAGGAGTTGGCTCGACTTCGCCAGCACGCTCGCGCTCGCAAGGTGGAAGGGTTCATGCTCAAAAGGCTCGAATCTGTCTACCGCGTGGGACGACGTCGCGGCGACTGGTGGAAATGGAAGATCGAGCCCTACTCCGTGGATGCCGTCCTGATTTATGCCCAGCCCGGCACCGGCCGCCGGGCCGGCCTCTTCACCGATTACACCTTCGGCATTTGGGACAACGGGAAGCTGGTCCCGTTTGCCAAGGCCTATTCTGGCCTCGACGATGAGGAGATCCGGCAGGTCGATGCCTTCGTGCGGCGTAACACCATCGAGAAATTCGGTCCCGTTCATGCGGTCAAACCGGAACTGGTGTTCGAACTGGCGTTTGAAGGCATCCAAGCCTCGCCGCGCCACCACTCGGGAATCGCCGTCCGTTTTCCCAGAATGGCCCGCTGGCGGCACGACAAAAAACCGGAGGATGCCGACACCATCGACACTATCCGCGCCCTGCTTTGGTGAGGAGGAAGCCTCGCTTCACCGTAGCCTCATGCCATACTGGCCTTTGAATGCCGAGAGTTCTGATCGCCGGTGGCGGACTGGCCGGTATGTCCGCTGCCGCAGCCTTAGGTGAGGCCGGCTTCGAAGTCGAGTTGTTCGAGTCTCGACCCTTTCTCGGCGGGCGCGCTACTTCCTATGCGGTGCCGGCGTCGCCGGACCAACAAGGCGAGACCATCGACAACTGCCAGCACATTCTCTTGCGGTGTTGTGTCAATCTGCTGGATTTTTACGAGCGGCTGGGAATTCGCGACCGGATACGCTTCCACCGCGAGTTTTACTTCGTCGAGCCGGGCGGCCGCGCGTCCGTCTTGCGTCGCGGGCGGTTGCCAGCCCCCTTTCACTTCACCGGTTCGTTCTTGCGGATGGGCTGCCTAAGCGGCGCCGATAAAGTGGGCGTCGCGCGAGCCCTGGCGGCGCTCCGGCGGGAGCGTACACGCCGCACCGATCTCGACCGCATCAGTATGCTCGACTGGCTCCTGCAAAAACGCCAGACGCCGCGCGCCATTGATCGCTTCTGGCGGCAGGTGCTGGTCAGCGCGGTGAATGAGGATCTGGACCGCATGGCCGCACGCCACGGTTTTCAGGTGTTCTGGCTGGGTTTCCTGGCCCGGGCTGATTCCTACGAGATGGGCGTGCCGGCGGTTCCCCTCGCCGAGTTGTACTCCCTAGAGATCTGGCGGCGTTTCCAGACCGTTCGCATCCACCTTCGTTCGGCAGTGGATCGGATCGCGCCGGAAGGCTTCACCGTCGCGGGCCGGCTATGCTCCGCCGATTCCTACGTGTGCGCTCTCCCCTTTGAGCGGCTGGAGGCGCTCGGCCTGCCCGCGCCGCCCTTTACCCACTCTCCGATTACCGGAGTGCACCTCTGGTTTGATCGCGAGATCACCACATTGCCGCATGCCACCTTGCTCGATCGCACCGTTCAGTGGATGTTCAATAAGAACGACGGCCGTTACCTGCAACTGGTGGTGAGCGCATCGCGCGATCTGACGAATCTGTCGCGAAGCGAGATCATCGACATCGCAGTGGGCGATCTGCGGCTGTTTTTTCCGCGCGTGCGCGAGGCACGGCTCGTTAAGGCGCACGTGGTGAAGGAGCAACGTGCGACCTTTTCAGCAGCCCCTGAAACCGAGTCGCTACGACCGCAGCCGGCCTCAGGCATGCCGAATGTTTACCTGGCTGGAGACTGGATCTCGACGGGCTGGCCCGCCACGATGGAGGGTGCAGTGCGGAGCGGCTATCGGGCCGCCGAATTGGTGGCTCGCGCCGCCAGGCGGACGCCCAACTTCCTAGTGCCCGATCTCGCCTGACCGCCGGAGAGTGGTGGAACGAGCCTTGCTTCGTTGGGAACTAGAAGGGGAAATCTCTTGACGCCGCCCTCTGATTCCCGCCCGCTTTGGCCAGGTATCGATAGGGATTCACCGGCGCGCCTGCAATCCGCACCTCATAATGCAGGTGCGGTCCGGTCACCCGGCCCGTGCTACCCACCTCTCCCAGCACATCGCCGCGGCGCACAGCCTGTCCGGCGTGGGCAAAAAACCGGGAAAGGTGCGCATAGTACGTCTCCAGACCCTTCCCATGATCGACGATCAGCAGCCGTCCATAACCGCCGTTCCACTCAGAAAAGATCACGACGCCATCCCCGGTGGCGTGAACCGGCGTTCCGGCGGGAGCCCGGATATCGACTCCCGTATGAAACTCGCCTTCTCCCGAGAAGGGATCGTCGCGCTCTCCAAACGCCCCCAGCAAAGCGCCGTTTACCGGCCACAAATTCGGTTGGGAGGCGCCCTGAATCCGCCGGCGGCTGTCGATCGCCAGAGAGTTCACGGTGCGCAGGAAATTGTAGTCAGCCAAGCTCTCGGCGAAGGTCGGGACCAACCTGCCCTCCGCCGAGATGTCGGCTGGGCCCTCGAGCTTCTGCTTGATGCCGTACGCGATCGACACTTCACGCGCATACAGCTGCAGGCTCGCCAGTTGCTCGTTGGTTTGGGTCACTACTCGTTGCAGGTTCTGGTAGCGCGTCCGCATCGCGTCGGCCTCGCGCATCATCGCGTTGTAGTTGGCCACCTTCCAGGCCATGCGCACGTAGCTGGCCACAAAGCCGAAAACCGAGAAGCTCCCGATGAGCGCCAGCGCCACAATGACGTACACGGCCTGGTGCGGAATGTGAATGCGGCGAAGCCTGCCATGCAGAGAGTGGGCGAGTACGACTACGAAGTACTCCTGTTTCTTCATAATGTCTCCTCTGCGAATCCGCGGTCTTCACTGGCAGGCCAGCCCAAGACCCCGTTGCTTTCCAGAAACCACTA
>JAGWQP010000064.1 GCA_028876805.1 Acidobacteriota bacterium
CGCGAATGTCGCGGTACAGGGACCGGCCCATGGATTTGCCGATCGAACGCTGGTCCCTTTCGCGAAACGTGCGGCATGCTCGCTGCCCGGATCGGTCAGCGGAGCCCGTGCTCGCGGATGAGCGGGACTGGCGCCCGCGTCGAGCCTGCCCCACGACGAACTGCTTTCCGGGATTCTAGATGCCTACAATGCGATTTTCCCTCGAGGTTGAAGCACCCGCGCAGAAGCTTCGAGAAGGGATTCGAGCTGTAGTCGCGCCTGGAACCTGCTCTTCTCGTGCGGGGAGGAAAATTGGGGAGCAAAGATGGTACGCCATTTGAGGGCTCGGTCCCGGACCCCTCTTTCAGGTTGGGGAGCGCGACTCCGGGAAAGAAACTCATTCATGCCTGGGCCCAACTGAGAGTGGGGAGCGCGTGTGACTCGCTGAAGTTCGTCACAGCATGGGGTAGACTTCGGCTAACCCGTTCAGAATCGTTTGGGCAATCGCCCAGTCTACACTCCATTCGCGGTGGCAATGGGGGCGGTCGGGGAGACTGAGGGAAGCGTTAATGGATCATTCGTTCCTTACCGTTGGCCTTTGGAGTAGGCTCTATTTTCGGGCTTACCCTGATAGCTGGCGGCCTTTTTCAACCGATCGATACGGGCGAGGCGACTGTTGGAAACCACCGTGCTTGGTGATTTGGCGCTCAAGAATTATGACGTCGGACGCACCTGCCATTCCGACGCGTTCGTTCAGTCCGTCTGCTTGTGTTCGGAGACCTCGAGGCGCGTCTGGGCGCGTTCGAGGGCGGATTGCGCTAGGGCGAAGTCGGCGCCGGCAACCGGATTGAGCACCTGCTCGCGGGCGCGGCGCAGAGCAGTGCGGGCGCGTTCGACGTCGATCTCTTCGGCGCGCTCGGCGGCATCGGCCAATACCCTGACGTGGTTGTCCAACACTTCGAGAAAACCGCGGTGCACGGAAATGTACCTGCGCTTCGGTCCGGCGAGGTAGGAGAGGTGGCCGATCCCCAGCTCGCTCAGCAGCGGGGCATGGCCGGGTAAGATCCCCATGTAACCGTTTTTGCCGGGAAGCTCGACCTCGCTTACCCGCTCGCGCACCAACTCGCGCTCGGGCGTCGCCACCTCCAGTTCGAGACCGTCCGCCATGACTACACCTTCTTGAGTTCTTGGGCGCGCTCGAGCACTTCCTCGATGGTTCCCTGCATGTTGAACGCCTGCTCGGGAATCTCGTCGTGCTTACCATCCGCAATCTCGCGGAACCCGCGCACGGTATCGGCCAATTTTACATACTTGCCCGGCCAGCCGGTGAACTGCTCGGCCACGTGGAAGGGCTGCGAGAGGAACTGCTGGATCTTGCGCGCGCGCGACACGGTCAGCTTGTCTTCATCAGACAGTTCGTCGATGCCGAGGATCGCGATGATGTCCTGCAGGTCCTTATACCGTTGGAGAATCCCCTTCACCCTCTGGGCCGTGTTGTAGTGATCCTGGCCGATGATGTTAGGGTCGAGAATGCGCGAGGTCGACGCCAGCGGATCGACTGCGGGATAAATGCCGAGCGCGGCGATGTCGCGGGAAAGATTCGTGGTTGCGTCCAGGTGCGCGAAGGCCGTGGCCGGGGCCGGATCGGTGTAGTCGTCTGCCGGCACGTAGATGGCTTGCACCGAGGTGATCGAACCCTTCTTGGTCGAGGTGATGCGCTCCTGCAATTCGCCCATCTCCGTAGCCAGGTTGGGCTGGTAGCCCACAGCCGACGGCATGCGTCCCAGCAGAGCTGAGACTTCCGAGCCGGCTTGGGTGAACCGGAAGATGTTATCGATGAACAACAGCACGTCCTGGCCTTCTTCGTCGCGGAAGTACTCCGCCACGGTCAGGCCCGTCAGACCCACCCGCAAACGCGCCCCGGGCGGCTCGGTCATCTGACCGTAAATCAAGGCACACTTGGATTTCTTGTAGTCCTTGGGATCGATGACGCCGGACTCCTGCATTTCGAGCCAGAGGTCGTTGCCCTCGCGCGTGCGCTCGCCCACACCGGCGAAGACCGAGACGCCGCCGTGCTTCATGGCGATGTTGTTGATCAGCTCCATGATGATGACGGTCTTGCCGACGCCGGCGCCGCCGAACAAGCCGATCTTGCCGCCGCGCAGGTAGGGTTCCAGCAGGTCGATCACCTTGATGCCGGTCTCGAACATTTCAAGCCGTGTGGATTGCTCTTCAAACGCGGGTGCGTGACGGTGAATCGGCGAATACTTTTTCGCCAGCACCGGTCCCATCTCATCGACCGGCTGGCCGATCACGTTGAGCACTCGGCCGAGCGTTTCCTGGCCCACGGGCACCTCGACGGGATGCCCGAGGCTGATAGCCTTCATGCCGCGCACCAGACCCTCGGTAGGCTGCAGTGCAACCGTACGGACGCGGCCTTCCCCAATATGTTGCTGCGCTTCACAGATGATGTCGATGGGCTGAGGCACGTCAAAGCCTTCGCTGGTCACCCGGATCGCAGTGTAGACTAGGGGGATTTGCCCTTCGGGAAACTGGCAGTCCACGGCCGGACCGGCCACTTGAACCACGCTACCGACGACGACGCCGTCCGTGCTGGTTGCCATGCTTTCTCTGGTTCCGCTGGTGCTGGTTGCCATATTCTGTTTTACTCCGCGGCGGCGGCGCCGCTCACCACTTCGATGATTTCCTTGGTAATGCTGGCCTGGCGCACGCGGTTCATGAACAGCGTGAGCCTGTCGATCATGTCTTCGGCGTTAGACGTGGCGGCGTCCATGGCCGTCATGCGCGCCGCGTGCTCGGCGGCGGTCGATTCCAGAAGCGCCCGGAAGAATTCCATCTCGACGTAGCGGGGTATCAGGTCGTTGAGCATGTCGGCCGGAGGCTGCTCGAAGATATAGTCGACCGGCTCGGTACCGCCCGGCACTTCGCCGGGAAGCACGCGCGCGACCGTCAGCGTCTGGGCCACCACACTTTTGAATTGATTGTAGACGAGGTAAACGGCGTCGATTTCGGCTTGTCCGTACATCTCCATGGCCTTGCGGGCGATGGCCGCTGTGTCGTGGTAGGCTGGCCTGGCGGCCAGGTTGATGTGATCACCGGAAATGCGGGCGCGGCGCTTGCGGAAGAAGTCGCGGCCTTTGCGGCCGATCAGTTCCAGAGTGACAGTGGCCGCTGGGTGTTGCTCCAGGAAGCGCTGTACGCCCTTGATGAGGTTGCTGTTGAAGGCGCCCGCCAGTCCTTTGTCGCTGGTTATCAGAACCAGTAAGATGCGTTGTTCGGGGCGCACGGCGAGGAGCGGATTCTGCCCGGCCTCGACGTCACGCGCGGCGGAGGAAGCAACGTTGGCCAGTACCTTGCGCAGCATCAGGCCATACGGACGCGCCGCGATCACGCGATCCTGTGCGCGGCGCAGCTTGGCGGCCGAGACCATCTTCATGGCCTTGGTGATCTGCTGAGTGTTCTTGACCGAGCGGATCCGCCGCCGGATGTCGATCAGGCTAGGCATACACCCTTACTTTGGCTGCTCCGCCACGAAGCGCGCCTTGAACTCCTTGATCGCGTCCCGCAGCCGGGCCCGCAGTGCGTCATCGAGCACCTTCTGGTCGCGGATCTGATCCCGAATGTCACGGTGGGCGTTGTCGATGAAGCGATAGAGCCCTTCTTCGAACTTGCGGCACTCGTCGACGGGCAGATCGTCGAGAAAGCCCTGCGTGCCGGCGAAGATGATGATGATCTGTCGTTCCAGCGGTACCGGCTGGTACTGGCCCTGCTTGAGGACCTCCACCAGGTGCTTGCCGCGATTGAGCTGATCGACCGAGGTTTTGTCGAGGTCCGACCCGAATTGCGCAAAGGCCGCCAAAGCGCGATACTGGGCCATCTCCAGACGCATTCTGCCGGCGATTGACTTCATCGCCTTGGTCTGGGCATTGCCGCCGACGCGGCTTACCGATATCCCCACGTTGATCGCCGGGCGCACGTTGGAGTTGAACAGGTCGGATTCGAGAAAGATCTGGCCGTCGGTGATCGAGATGACGTTGGTCGGAATGTAGGCGGAAATATCACCCGCTTGCGTTTCAATGAACGGCACGGCGGTGAGCGAACCGCCACCATGTTCGCTATTCAGCTTGGCGGCACGTTCGAGCAGCCGGCTGTGTAGGTAAAAGACGTCGCCGGGAAACGCTTCGCGTCCCGGCGGGCGCCGCAACAGCAGCGAAATCTCGCGGTAGGCCGCGGCGTGCTTGGAAAGATCGTCGTAGATGCACAAGGCATGCTTGCCGTTGTCGCGAAAGTACTCGCCCATGGCGCAGCCTGAAAACGGCGCCAGGTACTGCATGGGCGCCGGGTCGGAGGCCGAAGCGGAGACTACGATGGTATACTCCATGGCGCCGTAGTCTTCTAACGTCTTCACGACCTGAGCGACGGTGGAGCGCTTCTGGCCGACGGCGACATAGATGCAGATCATGTCGCCGCCCTTCTGATTGATGATGGTGTCGAGCGCGATGGCGGTCTTGCCGGTCTGGCGGTCGCCGATGATGAGCTCGCGCTGCCCGCGGCCGATGGGAATCATGGCGTCGATCGCCTTGATGCCGGTCTGCATCGGCTCCTTGACCGGCTGGCGCGCCACTACGCCCGGCGCCAGGCGCTCCACTGGGTTGAACCGGGTGGTCTGAACGGGGCCTTTGCCGTCGATCGGCTCACCGAGCGCATTCACCACGCGGCCGATGAGCTCCTCGCCCACTGGAACCGACATGATGCGGCCGGTCCGCTTGACCTCGTCGCCTTCCTTGATTTCCGTATAGTCGCCCAGCAGCACCGCGCCGACCTGGTCTTCCTCCAGATTCATGGCGATGCCGGAGACGTCATGCGGGAACTCGATCAGCTCGCCGGCCATGACCTTTTCCAAGCCATGGATGCGCGCGATTCCATCACCCACCGAAATCACCGAACCGATTTCGGTGACGTCGATCGCCTTCTCGTAATTCTCGATCTCCTGGCGGAGAATACTAGTGATCTCATCCGCTCGAATTTGAGCCATTACACCCTTTCGTTACGAAGCACCTTGAGCTGTCAGCCGGCGTTCGAGCGACCGCAGCTGGCCGCGTACCGAGCCGTCATAGACGGTAGAGCCGATCCGCGCCACCACTCCGCCCACCAGCGACTCGTCCACCGCCAGCCGCATGTGAATTCGCTTTCCCGCGAGCCGTTCAAGCACGGCGTTGAGCGCCTTATTCTGCGTCTCGGTCAGCGTGCGCGCCGAGACCACCTGAGCGCCGACGAAACCTAGGCGTTGATCAAGCTTCTGTTCGAACACCTCGACGATCTCCGCCAGCCTACCGATCCGGCGGTGATCGATCAACACAAAAAGAAAATTGCGTGTAATCCGTGAGAGCCCCAGCGCTTGCCCAAGCCGGGCCACCACAGCTTTCTTGCGGCTTGCAGGAACGGCCGGCGAGCTCAGAGCGTATCTTAGATCGGCGGAGGATCGAAAAATCGCCTCGAAGGCCTGCAACTCGGCTAGCGCGTCGTGCGGCCGCACCTCGGCGCCCGCCCCGGTCACTACATCGGCGAGGGCATCGGCGTATCGCGTGGCGATGGCGGAAAGAGTCATCGATCTACCTGGTTTGGGGCGGAGCCGGGCGATCGAGGCCCCGGACGAAATCGCGCACCAGCTCGTTCTCGGCGCCCGGCGTGAGGCGTTCCCGCACCATCAGCTCCGCTTGACGGATGGCCAATTGTGCCGAGTACCGCTTCAATTCCAAGCGGGCGGCCTTGCCGGCCGCGGCAATTTCCTGTTCGGCGTGGACGCGGATCCTGACCATCTCGGCCTCGGTCTTGACCCGCATCCGCTGGCTTTCGCGGTGGGCCTCCATCTCGGCTTCAGCGCGCAGAGCAGCCATTTCCGATTCCAGGTTATCCAAGCGCCGCCCCACGTCGTTGAGCCGTGCTTCGGCTTGCTCGCGCAGGCGCTCGGCCTCCGCCATGTCTTCGCGGATCTTTCGCGAGCGTGCGGCAAACAATGGCGGCGCGCTTTTGGCGATCAGGTAGCCCAGGCCACCAGCCAGCAGCGCGAAGTTGGCCCACTTCCACAGCCCCAGGCGATCCTCTCCACCTTCGCCCTGCGCGTGCGCAGCGGGAATTAGCAACGCCAGCGCCAACACCGGTAGGAGTGCGAAGCGCTTCACGCCGCGCTCCGTCGCAGGATGGATTCGGCGATTTGGCGGGCCAGCACCTCGCTATTGCGTGCGAGCCTCTCTTTGGCGGCGTCGACATCCTGGGCCAGCGCCGCGCGGGCCTCGTCGACGGTGCGATCGGCATCGCGTCGCGCCGCCTCGAGTTCCGCCTCCTGCTGCTCCTCGAGCTGCCGGTAGAGGGTTTCCTGGGACTGATAAACAGCAGCCTTGGCCATGCGTAACGCCGCCTCGTATTCGGTCGTCCGGGCGGCAGCCCGCTCCATATTCTCGCGCGCGCGTTCGCGCGCTCCCTCGGTGGAGTCGTAGCGCTTCTGGCGCACGCGCTCCAAGGGTTTGAAAAACATACTCTTCAAATAGAAATGCAGGAAAACTATGAACAGGAAAGTGGGTACGGCCCTCAGCAGTAACCGGCCTAAGGCCTGCAGAGTGGAATCCATGTTTATCTAAAAAAGGGGAGACTGGCGCAGCAACAACCTGCTGTCTTTAAGGTTATTAGGTTATCATTGTACGGCATCTTGCGTCAACCGCGAGGATACTCTCCGACCCGGTTTATCTCTCATGATACGCGACGCCGAACTGATCCAGATCGTCGAGGCGGCCCTGAACGAGGCGGCGCGCAAGAGCGGAGGGTGGCTGGCCTGTCGCCTCGGATGCACCGAGTGTTGTATGGGTCCATTTCCCATTACCCCGCTCGACGCCGAGCGCCTGCGCGAGGGCCTGAGAGACCTCAAAAGCCGGGATCCCGAGCGGGCGAACCGGGTTCGGGAGCGGGCCCGCGCCTCGGCCGACCGGCTCCGCCGCGAATTCCCCGAAGACACGGTGGCCAGGGTGTTGGCGGCCGACGAAGCCGCCCAAGAGGAGCCCTGTCCCGCGCTCGATCCCAAGACCGGCGCCTGCGATCTCTATGCTGCTCGACCCATCACCTGCCGCACCTTCGGCCCGGCGGTACGGTTTGGCTCCGAGCCCGAAGAGCAGGTCTTGGGAGTGTGTGAGTTGTGTTACCGGGGTGCGACCAACGAACAGATCGCCCTATGCCAGGTGGAGATCGATCCGGAGCCCGAGATCCAACTACTTGAGGAACTCGAGCGGACCACCGGCGCGCGGGCCGACACGCTTGTCGCTTTTGCGCTGACTGAAGCATCATAAAGGGAAGGACCGATGTCCGAATCCCATCCGCAGCCGAATCCCTGGATTATCGCGATCGCGGTGATGTTCGCCACCTTCATGGAGGTGCTGGACACGACTGTAGTGAACGTATCGCTGCCGCACATTGCCGGCAATCTCTCGGCTAGCGTGGACGAAGCGGCCTGGGTTCTGACGTCATACCTGGTGGCGAATGCGATTGTCCTCCCGTTGACCGGCTGGCTCGCCAGTTACTTCGGGCGCAAGCGCGTGCTGCTCGCGGCTGTGTTCGGCTTCACCACCGCGAGCTTCCTTTGCGGGATGGCGCCCAGCCTCGAGCTTCTGGTGTTTTTCCGGGTGATCCAGGGGGCCACGGGCGGGGCGTTGCAGCCGCTTTCGCAGGCTGTAATGCTCGAGGCTTTTCCTCCGAAGGACCGCGGCAAAGCCATGGCCTTTTGGGGACTGGGCATCGTGGTAGCGCCGATGCTCGGGCCGGTGTTGGGAGGCTGGCTGACCGACAACTACAGTTGGCGCTGGGTCTTCTACATCAACCTGCCGGTGGGATTGATGTCGGTGATCATGACGAGGCTGTTCATCTTCGATCCGCCGTACATCCGCAGAAGTGGACGCGGCATCGATTTTTGGGGCATCGGCCTGCTTGCGGTAGGGATTGGCGCGCTGCAGGTGGTTCTGGACAAGGGGCAAGAAGAAGACTGGTTTGAATCACACTGGATTACGGGCCTGGCGGCGTTGGCGGCGGCAGCGCTTTTGATTTTCATCGCGCACGAAATCCGCGCGCGCGACCCGGTGGTGCACTTGCGCGTGTTCAAAAACCGGACCTACAGCGCGGGAGTGTTTTTAATGACGACCATGGGCTTCGTGCTCTACGGGAGCATGCTGTTGCTGCCGGTCTTTCTGCAGACCTTGCTGGGCTACCCGGCGGTGGACGCGGGCGTCGCGATGGCACCTCGCGGGCTGGGGTCGTTTCTGATGATGCCGGTCGTGGGCACCGTGCTCGGCCGTTTCGACCCGCGCAAAGTGCTCTCGGCAGGTCTGGTAGGTTCGGCATGGACACTGTGGGCGCTCTCGCGGCTCAACTTGCAAGCGGGCTATTGGGACATCTTCTGGCCGCAGTTCATTCAAGGTGCGTGCCTGGCCATGCTGTTTGTGCCGCTGACCACTGCCACTATGGACCCCATTCCGAAAGAGGAGATGGGCAACGCTACCAGCATGTTCAACCTGATGCGCAATGTCGGTGGCAGCGTGGGAATCGCCAGCGCCACCACTTTTTTGTTCCGCCGCGAGCAGTTACACATCAACCAGCTGGGGGCCAACGTAACCCCGTTCAACTCGCGGAGCCAGATGTACCTCGATGGACTCGAATCCCGAATGCTCGCGCACGGGGCGGATATGCAGACCGCCTTGCACCAGGCCCAGGTCGCCATCTGGGGGATGGTCGAGCGGCAGGCCTCCTTGCTGTCGTTCGTCGACACCTTCGCGGCCATGGCGGTGGTGTTCCTGTTGGTGCTTCCGCTGCTGCTGGCGATGCGAAAGCCGAAGCACTACCGCGGCGGCCGGCCGGGCATACACTAGCAAGTGGCGCATGCCTCTGAGGCGCGAAGTGCTTCGGTTGCGGATCCCAAAAAACAGCGCCGGGCTTGGCACCATGCCTCCGGCAAGGGCTTTACGAGACGGCGCGGCCACCCGATCGGTCGGGGTACCTGGCGCTCGAACCGAGCGCACGCCGCGCTGTTTGCCGTGGTATCCTGTGGGACTTAACTTGACCCGGGATCGAACGGTGGGCTATCCTGAGTCCAATCTGCGGCTACGGACAATCCCACCAATACCCCCACCATGGAGGATGGATGAGTCCGCAAGAAGTGTTGGAATTCGTTAAGAAAAACGATCTGAAG
>JAGWQP010000065.1 GCA_028876805.1 Acidobacteriota bacterium
AAATTCCACGTCGTCGACTTCGCTCGCGATCGAAACTAGAGCCAGCGCTGCATTTTCGAACAGCCGGGCCTGCGTTTCGCCGAACACGCGAAAGCCGATGTCGGCGGGATGCTCCAGAATCTCGAAGGCCGGATCGCTCACGAACCGAAGATAACAAAAGATGGGGTCCCAATCGGCCTCGATTTGCCGGGCCCGCTTTTCGTTGCCGGTCTTTTCGCATCCAGTGAGCCTCACTTTCCGAACCGGGCTCGCCGAATCACCTGGCCCGCGGGCCTGACCGCCAATCGGACAAATCTTACGGCCTATTGGGACCTGCTTATCTTATAACTCCTTGTTCCGGCCGCTGTCAAGAGGTATCGCTGATCTAATTGCCCGGCAGATGCCCGACATCGCGGTTGTTTTCGTTGCAGATGAATTCCAGCAGCTCGGAGTCGGGGAGTAAATGCACGTCTTCGGTTACGGTCCAGGGTTTGGTATAGGCTTTGGGATCGTCGATGGTGACCTGAAGGTCCATGTGGCCATAGTCTCTGCGGTGGAATCGCTCGATCACGCTCAGCGAGTCGGTCGAAGGGCGGCCCAGCTGATCCAGCCACGCCTTGCCGTTGAAACCGCGGGTCTCGACAACCAAGGTGTCGCCGTCCCATCTGCCGATGGAATAGCCCATCCACGTCGGGTTCAAATCGCGCTCGAACTCGCGGCCATCGAGGAAGATCTGCCGCCAGAGATTGAACGCTTCATAAAGGATCGCAATGAATTTCGGCGTCTGGACGATCTTCCATGGGGCCGGCGCAGCGTCGATTTTCGGGACGCCCTGGGGCAGGCAATTGGCGTCCGGGTCTTCTTTGGAATGGGAGCCGTCGATGCGTTGCTCGAAGAGCGCTTTGGCCCACGGCTGGAACGGAACCTGGCCCGGCTGGAGGTCGGCGGCCAGGTTACGAAGGTACTTGTTGGCGTTGGGCTCCCAGACGCCCGAGAGATCGGGCTTGCCGCCGGCCAACCGCGGCGCTGGCGCCGAGAGGTCTGGCCGGCCGTCGCCGGTGCGAGGAATGCCAGAGGCGGGGACCTTGGTCCACTGCGCGACGAGCGGCGAGGACATCCAGAAAACGGCTGCCAGCGCGGCTGGGATCGGGCTTCCTGCATTCACCAGCATGGGTTTGCCTCCCGGATTACCGGAGATTATACACCGCCCTGGATGCCTTGACACCCGCGCCACCCCTTATGTAGGATCGAAGCCGGCGTCGCGCGATGCGGGCGCCCGGGTCGATTTGCCTTAGGTGGGGGAAGCATTTGATGCGCACTGGCTTTGGGGGTTTGATGACGGCTGCCGCTATGGCTGGAATTTTTCTGCTCGGTGCACAGCCGACGCCGGCGCAGGGGACCTATCGAGCACCGCGGGCGGCCGATGGCATACATCCGGACTTGAACGGAATTTGGGAAGCGCTCAACACGGCCAACTGGGATCTTCAAGACCATTCTCCACAAGCCGGACCAATGTGGGAAATGGGCGCGATCGGCGCAGAGCCCGCCGGACAGGGTGTGGTCGAAGGCGGGGCGATTCCCTATTTGCCGGCGGCCCTCGAAAGGAGGAAACAAAATTTTGCCAACCGCCGCACCAATGATCCGGAAGCCAAGTGCTATATGCCTGGCATCCCACGAGCCAACTATATGCCGTATCCTTTTCAGATCGTCCAATCGCCTAAAGGAATCTTGTTGGTCTACGAGTACGCCAGCGCCAATCGTTTCGTCAACATGGGGAAACCGCAGGAAGCCGGTTCGGATACCTGGATGGGAACGAACAATGGCCACTGGGAGGGTGAGACGCTGGTGGTGGACGTGACCGGGCTGAACGGCCTAGCGTGGTTTGATCGAGTAGGAGATTTTGCGAGCGACAAGCTGCACGTGGTGGAGCGCTATACGCGGGCCGACCACGACCACCTCAACTATGAAGCCACCCTTGAGGACCCATCGGTGTTCAGCCGTCCCTGGAAGATCAGCATGCCCTTGTATCGCCGCGTCGAGATAGGGGCGCAACTGCTCGAATTCAAGTGCGTGGAGTTTGCCGAGGAATTGCTGTACGGACAATATAAGAAGAAGTAGGGGAGGGGCGATGCGCACACGGGGTTCAGTCTTGGCTATTGTGGTGGAGCTGCTGGGAGCGGCCGCGCCGGTGTGGGCCCATCATGCCTTCGCAGCGGAGTTCGACATCAAGAAACCGGTAAAGCTCGAGGGCAAGGTTACTACCATGGAATGGACCAACCCCCATGCCTGGATCCACATCGACGTGACTGGGCCCGATGGGAAAGTGACCAACTGGATGGTCGAGTGCGGCAGTCCCAACGTCATGCTCCGGCGTGGCTTCACCAAGCGTTCCCTGGAGGCCGGGACGGAACTTACGGTGGAGGGCTATCAGGCGAAGAACGGCGAGTTCCGAGCTAACGGTAGCAGCGTCACCTTCAAGGACGGCAAGCGGATCTTTGTGGGCGGGTCCAACCCCGACGACCTAGGCAACAGCGGCAGGCAGTAGCACTATGACACACCGATGGCTGTGCTGCTTGGCGATGGCTGTTGCCGCGATACCCGCCGGTGCCCAGGACGCTTGGAAGCCCGTGCCGAAAACTTGGACGCCGCCGAAGACCCCGTGGGGCGACCCTGACCTCGAAGGCACCTGGCCGGGGAATATGGGCGTGCCCTTACAGCGGGCCAAAAGTATGGGCGAGCGGACGGCGCTTACCGATGAAGAGTTCGCGCAGACGCAGGCCCAAGCCCGGAAGAACGCTGCCGCAGATGCCGAAGAATTTGCCCCCCAGGATCAACGAATCGGGATCGGTCCGCCTTCGTATTGGACCGAGCGCGGAAAGCCAACCCGCCAAGCCTCGCTGATCATCGATCCCCCGGACGGCCGGCTTCCCCCGATGACGCCGGAAGCCCAGGCGATTCAAGCGAAGACGCCGGCCGAATGGGGCGGAGTGGCCAATTCCTACGAGGATGTGAACCTCTATTATCGCTGCATCACGCGCGGCGTCGTGGGCTCTATTATTCCGGTGGTCTACAACAACGGCAACCAGATCTTGCAGGCGCCCGGATACGTGGTGATCCGCAACGAGATGATTCACGAAGCGCGGGTGATTCCGCTCGATGGGCGGGCTCACGTAGGACCGGAGATTCAAATGTTCATGGGTGATTCGCGAGGTCACTGGGAAGGTAATTCGCTGGTCGTCGAAACCACGAACTTCACCAACAAGACGAGCATCGGCGCAAACGGGGTCGGTTATAACGGCGAAGGCGGCCGCCACAGTGAAGGCCTGCGTCTGACCGAACGGCTTTGGCGCGTGGACCCAGATACTCTCAACTACCAGGTAACCGTCGACGATCCAAAGACCTGGACCAAACCGTGGACGTTACTGATTCCGCTCAAACGGGACGACCGCTACCAGTTTCTCGAATACGCCTGTCATGAGGGCAACTACGCGCTCGGGGACATCCTCCGCGGCGCGCGAGCCGAAGAGGCTGCAGCCACCAAGTAGTCACCGAGCAAGGCCTCCGAGCAGAGCGCCCAACAGGATGCCAATTGGGCCTTTCGTCACTTCTTGAATGATATAGCTGCCATAGGAGACCCTCTGCCGGCCGTTCACCATCCAGCAGCCAGGTCTTGGCCAGGTTGAGGTGAAACGAGCCGAATTCGCAGTTGGGCAGGACCGGGCAGAATCACCGCGCGCGCAACAAAAATTTGGGAAGCGTCAGAATTTCTTCCGGGGGATTTCGCTGTGTCAACCCCTTCAAGCGCGGCTTTCAATTTCCAGCAATAGCCTGCTGGCCACCCTCAGCGTGGTCGCGATGCAGAATTCTTCGCGATAGACCAGGGCGGCGGCCACGCGGGCGGTAAGTGCCGAGATCGGCGTGGTGATCCCAGCCAATGGACTGGCCTGGAAGTGTGGCGCTAGGACAGCATCAGGAAGCCCTCCCACGACGGCAAAAACCAAAATAACGGTTAGGATCTGGCCCTCGCCAACCGAAGCACGCCGTAGCCGATGAGCCAATTAACGCAAAGGGTCGAACGCCACCGAACGAGTATCGATCAGTACCGGGTTTTGCGCTCTTCGCGCTCCAAACCGGTCACGAACGATGGGAAGAGGACCAGCCGGATTTTGACGCTCTCGGAGGCGGCCGAGGAGAGGTCAGGGCGGGCAGGGGCCCACCGAAGCACGTCCCCTGTCAGCTCAGAACGTAAGACGAGCAACGATCAACCCGTTGCGCGGCACCAACGCGCCGGTGAATCCGGGCGTAATGGTGTTCATGAAACCGAAGCCCGAGGCGGTATTGCCGTTTTTCTGATTAGTCTGAATTGCATTGGCATTGGTGGAGGCGGGATTACCCCAATACGCGCGATTGAACACATTGGTCAATTCGAAGCGCAGATTAAAGGACGCCCGCTCCTTAAAGCGCCACGTTCGTCCAAAATTCATGTTCTCTGAAGGACGTCGTTGCGTGCGGTAATCGCTGTAGTAGGCAGCAGAAGATCCGAACTGCCCAGCGGGTGGATCGATCCACGCATCCTTGTTTAGCAAGAATGTCGTATTGGGATCGTAGCAGTGGCAGTTGGGGTCGACCATGAAGAGCCGAACGCCCGGCCTGCGATTGGCGAAAGTCGTCTGGAACAGCTGTCCAATGAGGTTGTTGTTGGCAAGGGGCGCTTCGATGGGGAAGCCGCTGGCGTATTGTAGGAAGACACCATAGGTCCAATCGCGCGCGATCCAGGAGAGGAGCTGGTTCCCGTTGATCTTAGGCGTCACGTACGTCGCCGAGATATTAAAAAGGAACGGCTGGTCGTACTGCGATAGGTACTTGTTGTTCTTACGGTTGAAAACGTCATTGACCACGGCGTTACCGCTGGTCCCTGGGTTGGGCTCGCCGATCTCGACGCCGGTGTCCTCGGTTTTGGACCAGGTAAACGTGCTCAGCAATGAGAGGCCGTGCGAAAAACGTTTGGTCACTTTCACCTGGATTGCGTTGTACCAGGTGTCACCGAGCGGGTCCCAGTAGGCATTTAGAGTAGTGAACTGCGGGAACGGCCGCAGGGCTTGGCCGAGACTCTGGCTGAGCGGGAACCCGGGATAGGGCGGCTGAACGTTAAGGTTCCGCGCGACCACCTTCGGAGAGTTCAGGGCAAGGTTCAACAGTGACGCGTCGCTCGGATTGTTGATGTCGAGACCCACGGCCTGAATGCGCGACAACGGAATTGCGTTGAGATTGAGAAGGGCCGGAGATTGCCACCAGATCCCGCGGTTCCCAACGTAATAGACATCGACGGCCAGATCTTGGAGGACTTCCCGCTGAAAACCGATGCTCCATTGATATTGCCGCGGCGGCCGTCCGGCGTTCGGATCGAGGAACGGGGCCGGCGCCGGCATGCCGGGTGCCGGTGTGGGTGTCGGGTTGTACTGGCCGGGGTCGAGATTGGGCCAGGGCACCGGATTAAATGACGACGGGATCCCGTTCGCGAGCGTGGTAATAGGCAGGCCAAACGCGGTGGTGTGGGTACTCGTGGATCCGGCCAAGCCCCCAGCGGCGTTGTTGTTCGATGCCGTGTTGCCATAAACGATGCCGAAGCCGCCACGGAATACGGTCTTGGAGTTGATTTGGTACGCCAATCCCAAGCGTGGGGCAAATCCCCACGGGTAATTCTGAGCGAGGCTGCAGTTGCAGTGGCCGGGCCCGTGACCGTCAAAAATTACCGCCCCCGGAATGTTGCCGACCGCCGGATTCGGAGTGGTCGGGGAGAAGAAGGGGGCGCGGCCATATTGCTCCCGCAGATAGGTTGAGTAATCATAGCGCAGGCCGTAGTCGAACGTAATCTTGCGTGTCACTTTCCAGGAATCTTGGGCGAATAGCCCGATCTCGTGCTTGCCCAGGCGGGGATCCACAGGGTTAGAAACACTAACGGTCTGGACCTGGCCCAACAAGAAGCTGGCATAGCCGAACCCTGGTGTCAGGCCCTTGAAGGTCGCCCCGTTAAGATAGGGAAGACTGGTCTGGTCAGGGGCGAACGTGTAAGAACCGGGCGAACCCGCGGCGGGTGCCGGATAGCCTTCGAGCCGCGTCTCCCCACCGAATTTGTAGGTATGGTTGTTTTTCACCCAGGTAAGACTGGTGTTGAACGACGGCGATTCTGTCCAAGCGTGGCCATTGGCGGAGCCCCCGATGACCTGCATGCCTCCTTGGCCGGTGCACACGTAAGGAGTGAAGTTAAAAGGGCCGGGCACACCCGGACACATTCCCATCATGGCCGGGAAGAAGTTGTGAGTGACGCCGCCCATCAAGCCCAGTTTCTCCTCCGCGTTATAGTTTGGGACTACGCCCTCCTCATTGACATTGGGTGTGTAGAAATCGTTGCTCCGATACCCAGCGCCCAAATGCAGCAGCAGTGTGGGCGATATCGTGTGGTCATAATTCAGCCGGTAGACCTCGGAGCTTTGAAACGTGGCTACGTTGGTCGCCAGCGGGTCGGGCAAACCATCTACACGGCCGAAGGTGAACGAAAGAGGCGCCGTGGTCTTGGTGTCCTGCCAGAAGAAGGAAAGCCTGCCCTTCGGCCCGATGGCCTGGTCGAGTTTTAAGGAAGGAATTTGCGTGATTCGCGAAGTGGGTATGTTGGGAATGTAGTTGTTAACCACACCGCTGGCGGACGGACCCAGCGGCTCGGGAAACAGATTCTGGATCTTCACCGCCACCGGATCGAACATCGGTTTGGGAATCATCTGGTTCGAGAACGGGTCGCGGATCGGGCCGAGCGGCCCGGGCCGCGTGGTGCTGGGGTCGTAGATCTCGCCCGCGAACATCGGCCGGCCGAGTGCGTCGCCGGTGCCAAGCGAGATGGGTTGCCTTTGAGCGTTCAAGGGCTCGGCCGTGGTGAAATCGCCGTTGCGATACGCATCCGTAGGCACGGTTTCCTGCTGGTTATTGATGTCGACGTGCTCGCGGTACTGCTCCCAATTGAAGAAGAAGAAGGTCTTGTCGTGGCCGTTGTACACCTTGGGGATCCACACCGGTCCGCCGATGGTGAACCCCCAGTCCTGGCGTCGATTGCGCGGCCGCGGATTACCGTTCGGATCATCGGTAAAAGGGTTACCGGCGTTGAAGGCTTCGTTCACGAAATAGTCATACACGCTGCCGTGGAACTGGTTAGTGCCCGACTTCATGGTGGCGTTAAACATGCCACCGCCCACCTGCCCGTACTCGGCGGCGAAGTTGCTGGTCTGAATGGCCACCTCCTGAATCGCGTCGACACTCGGTTGCGTCTGCGCCTGGACGCCCGGGGGTGCCGGTGTTCGAGGCATCTTGACCTTCGATCCGGAACGACTGCGTATTGTTGGGCGTGCCGTTGACCCGGACGTTGGCGTTGGCTTGCCACATGGTGCCCGGAATCAACTGGATCATGGCGTACGGATTACGAATGCCGGCGCTGCCCGCCTGGCTGGCGCCAATTCCCAAAATGGGGAGCTCGTCCAGACCCGAGGCTTTGACGGTGTGGCTGATATCACCGCTTTCGGTCTTCAACAAAGGCGCGTCCGCTTCCACGGTGACCGACTCGGTGGTGGCTCCGACCTCTAAAGCAACGTCGATCCGAAAGGTTCCGGCGACCTCGACCGTAATGCCCTGGCGCGTATATTTCTTGAAGCCCGGTACGGCGACCGAGACTTCGTAGGTGCCCGCCGGCAACTGAGAAATCGTGTAATTACCGGTCGGAGTGGTGGCCGCCCGGTAGGTGATGCCGGTCGCCTGATTCCTGGCCTCAACGGCGGCGCTCGCAACCACGGCGCCCGCCGGATCGGAGACCGTGCCGGTAATGGTTCCGCGGTCACTTTGGGCGAACAGCGCGACCGCAAACACAAGCAGACAGCTAGCGAGGGTCCGTGAAGGCATGACTAACCTCTCCCCTGCACAGATTGGCACCTGTGCCTGCACCCAGCCATTTTGAAAACTCCGGTCACTATATAACAGTGCCGGAAACGCGTCAAGCGAGGGCCAGATATACGGTTCGACGTCGGGCATTAGGAACCGAGCAAGGAGTCCAAATGCCTCAGACTCTGGTTCTGGAAGCGATCCCTTTCGCGCTGGCGGGAACTCTCACAACACTCTCGGCTAACGCTGACCCCTCCGTCCGCGCCTCGTTACCGGTGTGTCCGGCGCAAACGCTGGCCTGGCCTTCCTTCAGAACCGGCCCTGGACCAACGTCAACCGCAGGGCGCCAACACGATGTCGTCCTCCGAATGTCGCGGCTCACGTGACCCGAACGGCAAAGGCCTGCCGATGTGGCCCGCCTTCGATGAACGCAAGAGCGCGAACCTCGCTCACCTAAGTCGCGTTCGCGCTTTACGACCAACAATTCGAAGCGGCACGGCCTCTAAATTTAAGCGGTTGCCGACGCTTGGAACGGTTCATCGGCGCTTCCGCCGTAGATGCTCGGTACATGCGCGTTGACAGCGCGCAGGTAGGCTGACAACTGGCCTCGGTGGTGAATGCTGTGACTGTTCCATAAGCCGATTAATGTAACGTTTGGCACCTGCATGACACCGAAGAAATTCACGATTTTCGCAAGTTCCTCACCGGACAGCTGCTTGACCTTGCCGATCTGCGCCGGCACTTCTTGGCTATAAAACGCGAGCAGGTCGGCTGGGGTAGCCTTCGCCGGCATCGAGCTTTCCGATTTCGAAAAGTCGCCGGTTGCGATAGCCTCTCCGAACCATGCTTCGGAGGCAATCAAGTGCCAGGTCAGTTCACGCATGGTGCGGCCTTTTTCGCCGAGCTTGAAATCCATCTGGTCCGGCGGCACGGCGGCCACCACTTTCTTGGTGATCTCGTATTCGCGTTCAATGCCTTCGATCAACATACTTGCCAGAGATTTAGCTTCTGCTGGACTCATGGGTATACCTCCGCCCGCCTATGGTACAACGTTTCAATTCTTCTTGCGCAGAAGGTGGTCGCAGCTCCAGGGGCCTGCGCCGGCCGCGGACAGCCACAAGAACATAAAGCAATAGAATACGGCTAACTCGCCGCCATTAAGCAATGGCCAGAATCCCTGGGGAGCGTGGGTCCGAAAGTATCCGACGGCCATCTCCCCGGAGAGCAGGAACGCCACCGGCCGCGTAAACAGACCCAGCAAGATCAGACCGCCGCCGAAAGTCTCGATCATGCCGGCCAGTCCCAGCATCGATGTTGGAGGGAGGCTGTGTCCACGCACTCCGCCAAACACGCCCAAGAATTTCTGCCAGCCGTGTAAGGAATAAGTGAACGCGGCCACGATTCGAAACAAAGACCGTAAATGGGGTTCCAGAGACCGATTCTTCATCGGAGCCAACTTAGCACACGATCAACCCCGCTACAAAGAGGCGTTGGTCAGAATACGAAGCGAGCGCTCACCTGCATGCGGCGCGCTTGGGTGCCGTCGGGGTTCATTGCGTCGCTGGCGCCAAAGCCGTACGCGGTCGGCGTGAGTGTCAGCACGCTTTGAAGTCGATATGGGCCTGTGTGGTCATGCTCGTCGGCGACCAGCTGTTGCTGATGTTGAACACTTCAAAAATTGAGGGCGCCGGTACCGCTCGTTGACAGGAATAATCTTGCAAATGCGAGCATTCGACTCGTAGGACGCTGGTTGGTACACACCATTGACCGGCAGAAACGGTACGGTGTACTCAAACCAGAACCGTGGATCGTAAAAATTGCGGGGGCCTGCCTGGGACAGGTGTATCGGTAACCCGAATGGTCGGGCTGTTGTAGGGGCGCTCGTCGGAAACTGTGGAGAATTGCTTGGTCAGTTGCACGGCGCGTCCGTTGCACGAGCTGGTGACACCATTTTCGTCCTGCGAGACGCTGGCGTAGCACGAATCCGGGCGGTGCCGTAAAAACGGGGGTCGTCTAGCTTCCCGCCGGTTGCCGCCGGCGTCGGCGATGGTGTAGGTAAAGGACGTCGAACCGAGCGCGGGCAGGTTCAAATCCCGGATCCCGTAGAGTTGAACGCCGCGGTTCCAGATATATGAGGCCGTCATGCCAAGGTCACGCCCGAGCTGCCGCTCGATCGCAAACGGCCTTGCTCCGAATACGGAATTTCCAGTTGGGCAGCGGTGAACTGCAGACTCAAACTGGCAAGGTTCGGGGCATTGGGCGTCGTATTCAGCAGATTCGGAAAAACCGGGCCGGCCGCCAACTACGGCGCCTACGTCCGGTTCAGGCTATAAGTTTGCGTGGTAAAGGCGTTATTGGTGAACAGGTCCTGGATGGTTGCTCGCGCAAGCGAGCAATTTGGGTACCCATAGAACAACAGACCGCGCCGCTTGGCCAATTGACAAATTCGGCTACAACCTATGGGAATCTGAAGGCGCAAACCGGAGTCGTGTGCCCGCAGAGGTAGTTAATTTCGCCGTTTGGTGACACGCGGATAGAATCTGGCGTTCGGTTTCGACCCGGCGACGCCGAAATCGGTGAAGTAGACAGAATGTGAAGGACCGATCCACTCAATTCAGGGTAAACATTATTAAATTAGGCTGTTGAGCGCTCCCTCGATATGCGGCCCACTGGCTCGGCCAATCCCCATGCCATACTGAAGCTTGCAACCCACCGCACAAGCCCTGGGCGAACGCCTGAATGCGGTCCGTGAACGGATCGCACGGGCGGCGGAACGGGCCCACCGCGACCCGCAGACGATCCTGCTTCTCGCGGTCACCAAGGTCTTTCCGGCCACTGTGATCGAGGAGGCTTATGCGCTCGGGTTGCGCGAGTTCGGCGAGAATTATGTTCAGGAATTGGAGGGGAAGTACGGCCAGGTCCACACCTTGGAGGGCGTCCGCTTCCACCTCATCGGACATCTTCAGTCCAACAAATCGGGGAAGGCCGCGGAGTTGTTCGACGTCGTCCAGACGGTGGATTCCGCCAAACTCGCCAGGCGTCTCAATAGCACCGGCCGGTCCCTTGAAGTGATGCTCGAAGTGAAGCTCGCACCGGAAGAGGCCAAGAGCGGCGCTGCGCCGGAGGAGTTGCCGGAGTTAATCGCGGCGGTACAGCCTCTCGCGCGGCTGCGGCTGACCGGATTGATGACGATGCCGCCTTGGTCGGACGATCCCGAAGCCTCCCGGCCCTATTTCCGCCGGCTTCGGGAATTGGCGGAACGGCATGGCCTGCCGCAGCTTTCGATGGGGATGTCGGGCGACCTGGAAGTGGCCATCGAAGAAGGC
>JAGWQP010000066.1 GCA_028876805.1 Acidobacteriota bacterium
GCGGCGGTCCCGAGGTCCCCGCCACCTGCCGGAACGAGCGGCTGATGCATGTGGAGCGCGTTGGTGAATGCGCTCCGCGCCCGACCAAAGTCGATCGCCGACTCGGGAAGATAAATGGCGCCCGGTCGTGACAAAGCCTCTGCGATCATCGACTCCGCGCCGCAGATGTTGGGCAGTCCGCCGACATACTCTTCCAATCCAACCGTGGTCATAGTATTCACCCCCTATTTCGATTGTGGCCCACACCGGCTGGCGCACAGCCGGTTACGAGCCGTAGACGGCCAAGGTCTGATCCGCGATTGCGTCCCAGGCAAAAGCTGTTTCGGCGGCGAGGCGTCCGTTCTGTCCCATCCATCGCGCCCATTCGAAGTTGGTGAACAGCGTCCCCAGCCCCCAACCGATCGAGTCGGGGTGGGCATGGACTTTGAGACCGTTCACGTTGTGCCATACGAACTCCTGCGGGCCACCGTTGACGGTGGAGACTACCGGCTTGCCGGCGCTCCATGCTTCCAGGATGACGATGCCGAACGGCTCGTTCCGGCTCGGAACGCAGACCACGTCACAGGCCTTGTAGAGGTCGCTTAAGGCGCCATTCCCCTGGAATCCGATGAAACGCGTGGCGTGCGCGACACCGAGCTGGTCGGCCCGATGCTGCACACTGCCACGCATGTCGCCGTCGCCGGCGAACACGAATTTGCAGCCGGGATGAAACCGCAGCAATCCGGGAACTGCTTCCATCAGCAAGTCCGGGCCTTTCTGCGACGAGAGGCGGCCTGCAAATAGCACGGTCGGATCGATCGGACCGATCGCATACCGGCCCCGGACCGCCTTTGGATCGATGAACCCATCGAAATTGTGCGCGTTCACACCGTTGTAAATGACGCGCACCTTCCAGTCCGGCACCTCGTACATCCATTGGACCTCGTGTTTCAGGTTGCTTGAGACCGTGATCACCCGTTCCGCCCAATACGCACCTGCGCGTTCCTGCTGGCGAATGCGCGCCGATTGCCCGCCAAAGAAGTTGTTGCCGCAACGGCCGTACTCGGTCGAGTGAATGGTCAGGACGCCGCGGCGGTGGCGGCCCTGCTGGATCCAGATCATGGCGTTGGCCGCCAGCCAGTCGTGAGCATGCACGATATCGAACGGGCCGATGTAGTTTTCCGTCTCGAACAGGTGAAAGACGAACGAGCGGCACATATCGTTGACTTCGTCGACGAAATTGCGGGACAGGTGAAAAGGACAGCGATGATAGTGGACGCCGTCGATGCGCTGATAGTAAGGTTGGCCCCAGCCCATCCGCGTAAACACGTGGACTTCGTGCCCCTTGCGCTCGAGCGCCGCTCCTAGTTCAGTGACGTGCGAAGCCACGCCCCCAACCGGAATCGAGTGCAACGATTCCCAGCTCAACAGCGCAATTCTCATGAACGCTGCAACTGCGTATAACTACAGCTGGCGGACGATCCTGCCCGCATCATGCCGCGGGCCGTGCGGCCACTGGCGCCTTCCGACGCGTCCCGGTTTCGCGTCGCCTGCCGGTGCCGGCTGAACTGCACCTAATGTTAAACTGTCTTAATTGATTCTAATCTCCTAAATCGCAATCGGCAACGCTACACCGGGGGCGCTTTTGTGCTTTCCGTCACGTGATTGCAATGCATGATGCACGAGTTAACGCTAGAATGCGTTCGGATCGCTTCTTCTAGGACCGGTTGAGATGATTGACCACACCGCGGCGGCAGCATGGGACTTCGCCCCGTCCCTGGAACCGGGCGCACTGGCAGCGATTGCCGGTGGCTACTATAGCGCACCTTTCGATGTGCTCGGCGCGCATCCGATAACCCTGCGCGGCGAAGCGGGCCTCGCGATCCGCACCTTCCAGCCGCAGGCAGCCGCCGTCTCGGTCGAGCGGCGGGACCAGTTCCATGCCATGCGGCGCGTTCATCCGGATGGCGTGTTTGAGGCGATCTTCCCGGGCGAAACCGAATTCTTTCGATATCGGTTGTCCATCACTTTACCCGGCGTTCCGCCTCACCAGATCGAGGACCCGTATCGGTTTCCACCGGTGTTGTCCGATTTTGACTTGTACCTGCTGGGCGAGGGGAACCACTTCCGGCTGTACGAGAAGCTGGGGGCGCACCCGATCGAGCACGAAGGCGTACGCGGCGTTTGTTTCGCGGTGTGGGCTCCCAACGCCGAACGCGTCAGCGTAGTCGGTTCGTTCAATCAGTGGGACGGACGCCGCCATCCTATGCGGCCGCGCGGCTCCTCCGGCTTGTGGGAGATCTTTGTTCCCGAGCTTGGGGAAGGGGAACTGTATAAGTACGAAGTCAAAACCCGCTACCTGGGGTATGTCGCGGTTAAGTCGGACCCCTGCGGCGCGTTGGCGGAGATGCGCCCTAACACGGCTTCGGTGATCTGGGACCTCGAACGCTACCAGTGGCACGACCGGGAATGGATGGCCGCGCGGCGCGAGCGCCAGCGCCTCGATGCGCCCATGGCCATCTACGAAGTTCATCTCGGTTCCTGGAAGCGCGCGTCCCACCCGGATTGGGGCAGCCGGTGGCTCAACTACTGGGAACTCGCGGACCAGCTGGTGCCCTACGTCAAAGAGATGGGCTACACCCACATTGAGTTGATGCCCGTGACCGAGTACCCGTTTGACGGTTCCTGGGGGTATCAAACCGTCGGCTACTTCTCGCCCACCTCGCGTTACGGCACGCCGGAGGATTTCCGACATTTTGTTGACACGGCGCACCAGGCCGGGCTGGGGGTGATTCTCGATTGGGTACCATCGCACTTCCCGAAAGACGGCCACGGCCTTTCCTTTTTCGACGGCACGTATCTTTACGAGCATGCCGACTTGCGCAAGGGTGAACACCAGGACTGGGGCTCGCTGATCTTCAACTACGGGCGTAACGAGGTGCGCGCGTTCTTGTTGTCGAGCGCCCTGTTCTGGTTGGACAAGTACCACATTGACGGGCTGAGAGTAGACGCCGTAGCCTCCATGCTCTACCTGGACTATTCACGCAATGAAGGCGAGTGGATCCCCAACGAGTATGGAGGTCGGGAGAACCTGGAGGCGGTGGCCTTCCTCAAGCGTTTTAACGAGGTGGTGCACCTGGAGTACCCGGATGTACTGACCTTCGCCGAGGAATCGACCGCCTGGCCGATGGTCTCACGGCCCACCTATCTGGGCGGATTGGGCTTTGATCTGAAGTGGAACATGGGCTGGATGAACGACACGCTCGTGTACATCACCAAAGATGCGGTCCACCGCAAGTACCATCAGAACAACCTGACCTTCTCACTGCTTTACGCCTTCACCGAGAATTTCGTGCTGCCGCTCTCCCATGACGAAGTGGTGCACGGCAAAGGCGCGCTGCTCGCTAAGATGCCGGGCGATTATTGGCAGCAATTTGCCAACCTGCGCGCACTCTACGGTTATCTGTATGCGCATCCCGGCAAGAAGCTTCTGTTCATGGGCGGCGAGATCGGCCAGTGGAACGAGTGGAACGCCTACGACCAGATAGAATGGCTGCTGCTCGGTTTTGACTCTCACCGCCGGATCCGGGACTATGTCAAGGCCCTGAACGGGCTGTACACCAGCCTGCCTGCCCTCTATCAGATGGATTTCGGGTGGGAAGGGTTCGAGTGGATCGACTTCCACGACGTCGACAACAGCATCGTCTCGTTCCTCCGCCGCGCCAGAGACCCGAATGATTTCCTGGTGGTGGTCGCCAATTTCACTCCCGTGCCGCGCGAAGGCTATCGCGTTGGCGTGCCCAGGCCCGGCTTCTACCGCGAAATTCTGAATAGCGATGCCGCCTGTTTCGGCGGCAGTAACATGGGCAATGCCGGCGGGTTGCCTTCCGACACCAAGCCCTGGCAGGGCCAGCCCCACTCGATCCTGATCACGGTACCGCCTCTGGCGGTGCTGTACTTCAAGCCCGGTGAAGAACCAGTTTTGGCTCGGGACCTGCCCCACTGCAGATAACAGATCAAGCCGGTCGCTTCCCCCCAAAGAAAATTTTACAAGTCGACATCTGCGTGAACCTTTGGCAGCTGCAGTATGCTACCGCTGAGGCGGCTACGCCGCGCAGAGGAGCATACGATGAAGAGAACAACGATTGCCACTTTCGCCAAGGTCGCGCTGGTTGCTGGGCTCGTCGCGGGACCAGCCTCGGCAGACGGCACGGAGGTTTTTTCCGCCAGACTCCTCGGGGATAGCGAGGTGCCCCCGATCAATAGCGCGGGCACGGCGACGTTCCATATGGAGATCGGGGCAACCATTACCTTTACGCTGACGTTCTCGGGGTTGTCATCGAACCTGTTGGTGTCCCACTTGCACTTCGCGCCGACGAAGGTGGCAGGCGGCGTGATGATCTTCCTGTGCGGCGGAGGGAACCAGCCGACTTGTCCAGCCGCCACATCCGGAACCATCTCGGGCACGATCACGGCGGCCAACGTTACCGGCCCCGCAACTCAAGGCATTGCCGCCGGAGATCTCACCTCCGCCCTCGAGGCCGTGCGCGAAGGCAACGCCTATGCCAACATGCACACCGACAACTTCAAAGGCGGTGAGATTCGCGGCCAAGTCCGCCGCGGCGATCGTGGCGAGAGGTAGAGGCTGGAAAGGTAACGCCATGCGGCGGTTCCGCGGCCGGCGACCGCCAAGACCGGCTATCGCGGAAAACAGGGAGTCGGATCCCAGCTTTGAGCGTCGGGAAGCTTCTTGAACTGATAGCTGCGAACGAACGGCTGCGTCAGATACAGAGGATCCTCGACCATCGCCGTCACGACCAGGTAGCTGTCGCCCTCTTGGCCAATGAGCTGGTTCAGGTACTCGGTCAGAACCGTATTTCCGCTGTACGGGACCCCGTTCTTGCGGATGTAACCGGGGCGCAGGTTGGTGGTCATGACTTTCAGCGTTCCCGATCGCGGTCCGGGCGCCGGGGCCGCACCACGCCGGCCTCC